>JAKUPZ010000009.1 GCA_022449765.1 Dehalococcoidia bacterium
CAGGCTGTGGTCCAAGGTATGCAAATACCAAGCCTGCTTTTACTTCTACCGGGTATGCCTTCATCTGGATTTTGTCTTTGAATCGAGCCTCCGGATCTTCTGTCTCTTCATAAGGCTGCTCTGTGCACTGACCAGTTTGATCGTATAACCAGCCATGGTATGGGCAACGGATACCTTCCTGCTCTGGTATTCCGTAAATCATATTCATGCGACGATGCGCACAATGAGGCTCGATTAGACCATAGGAACCTGAACGGTCTTTGTAGAGAATGAGGTCTTCTCCCAAAAGCCTGACCTTCATAGTCCATTTATCATTCATCTGTGATACCGCAGCAACTGGATGCCAGTACCGACGCATCAACTCTCCCATTGGTGTGCCCGGTCCAACTCGCGTATATCGATCGTTTGCTTCATGTGTCAGCATCTTTTTCTCCATGCACCTGTTATATAAACTTTACTGGCTAGGTAAGATTCTTTCTTCAAAAGCCCTGTTAGATTCTGAAAGCAATCTGGGAAATTCGTTAGTCTTGCAATTGTGCCAATCCTCAAGAGCATCTTCCCATTTTAAATTAGGCTCAAGAATTGTTGCACATGAACGCACAAAGTACATTTCGGGATTTTCAGAACCTGGCGGCATTTTGCCTTCCTTTTCAAAAGCAACCGCAGCACGGATCAAACTTCTACGTGCTCTAATAATGCTTGCATCCGTGGTCCCTAAATGCTCTTTTGTACGATCCATAATAGGGCCCATACTATGAATAACGGCAGAATCTTGTAAACGTACCGTAGGTATGCCTGTCATATTCTTAGTTTTCTTTGCTCGGGCATTGACAAGAAAATCTGAATCTAGTGCTGCTTTAGGCCACCAGTGAGAAAAAAATTTTCCATGTTGCTCGTCCTTCATTGGACCCACCCCTGGAGATAAAGCCCCAATTTCGTCTGCAAGTAATGCTGATGGTCTGCGAGTACCATCCATACGGCCTGATGGCTTCCACCAAATTCCCATGTGTAGGGTGTGATAATCATCAATTGGCACATAAATTGATAGAGGAACAACACCATCCTGAGCAGGAAACATTCCATAGAATGGAAAAAGGAATTGCGTAGTACGCCAGTATGTGTTTCCGTCAAGTTCCGTACGTTCTGCACCGTAAGTAAAGCCGTATTCTTTATCAACGATATGGAATTTAGCTCTCATGTCATTGTGGTATAAACCAAAGCGAGGCGAATCAGATGGATCTAAACGCCTATGTAAAAAATAGACGTGAGTAGAATCTAGTTCACCTTCCAAAGCCTGCATCCAATTGCATTCATAAACAATTTTCTGAGCATGATTGACGTTTTCTTCAGGGAGCAAGCCCCATTCAAATTGTGGAATTTGTGGCAAGTGCAGTTGGTCAGCGCCCATATATACCCAAGCTACGCCACCAAAATCAGCACATCTATACGACTTAATTTTTACTTTGTACTTAAAATTACTTTCAGCCGGTTCATTAGGCATCTCAATACATTGCCCTGATATATCAAATTTCCAGCCATGATATGCACAGCGTATACCTGATTCTTCATTACGCCCGTAAAAGAAATTCACTCCTCGATGGGGGCAATTAGGTTGAGTGACAGCCAACTCGCCTTCAGAGGATCTCCAAACAATGAGATCTTCTCCAAGTAGTCGTATACGTTGAGGCTGATCGTTTTCCTCATACTCCCAGGAATAGCCAAAAGGCAACCAATACTGCCTCATCATTTTCCCCATGGGAGTATCTGCACCAACACGGCAAAGCAAATCTGTATCTTCAGAAGAAAGCATTTATACCTCCGCACCTAGCTTGTATAAAAGCACTGGCACAATCATACTCTTATACGAAAATAAGTTAACAGTCTGCGTATACAAAGATGGAATTAGTAAATGGAAATCGTTGAAAAAATATCTGCTTCTGGAATGCGAATCTGGTATGCACTTCCTGAATCGGAGCTTTCAGCTCCTTTGATGGTAATGCTCCATGAACGATATGGGCCTGTAGAGCATAGCTTCAATGTAATCAAGCGAATGGCGTCCTATGGCTACGTCGCTTGCTTTGCTGATTTATTCCACAGATATCAAGGGGAAAGAGGACCGCTTGAACGTTCTGAGGCTCGCTACGACCCTACCGATATTCAAACAATCACTGACATTGACGAAACAATTGACTTCATGAAGCAAAATTCATTTGTAGATAATACAAAAATTGGGATAGTTGGGTTCTGTCAAAGCGGTAGAACACCGCTAGTGTACTCAGCTGCAGGGCGCAAAGTATCTGCAGTAGCTATTTTCCATGGTGGCGTCTATCCCCGTGATTACGAGCCGACTTTCGAGGGCCAAGAAGGGATTGGGACTGTGTTAACACGGCTTGATTGCCCTTTACTTGCATGTTTCGGAGAAAATGACAGGCTCGTTCCTTTGGAGAATATAAAAAAGCTACGCGATTCATTAAATACTCTAAACAAGCAAGCTACTTTAAAAGTATTTGCCAATACTCCTCATGGCTGGATGAATGAAACCAGACCAGACGAATACCAACACGATACATCTGAGCGGTCATGGGCAATACTTAGTGATTATTTTCAGCAGATATTCTCTGGTGAAAGTGATGCGGTAGCTGAAGTTGATTTTGAAGCTGATGCGGAAATCAACTTCAGCTTTTAAGCAGCTTCTATCTAGCTAAAGAAGGATTTTCTGATACGGCAAATCCTTCCAAGTCTTCCCATTCGCTAGGCCCACCTAATCCATGCTCAATATTCCAGGTAAGAGTATCAAAGCATTTACCTGTGACCCCACTTTTAGCATCTTGAGATGCCAAAAATAGAGCCAAAGGCACAATATGTTCAGGCCTCATTGGAGGTGGCGCATTGCGGTTTGCCATACCCATCTCACGACGAGCGATGTTCTGTTCATCAAATCCCGTGGTTCTGGTGTGGCCAGGAACAAGCAGGTTTACAGCAACATTTTGATCTCTAATCTCGTCTGCCATATAAAACATCATTGTCAAAAGTGCAGCTTTGGTAGATTGATAAGGCATTTCCCTGCTATTAGGACGCAGGGCGTGGTAGGCCCCTCCATAAGAATGGTGGAGTGCTCCGCTGCTAATTACAGACATGATGCTTCCGCTCTGTTTTTCTAGCATGGGCTGTACGAATCTACGTGTCACTTTCAACGCTCCAAAAACGTTGACTGCAAACATTCGTTCCCAATCCTCATCACTGGTTTCAAGAGTAGTTGTTCTACCGGTCGGAGGAAATAAAATTCGCTGGCGCATTGCAGCATCATTCATCAACGCATCGCATGTTCCCCATTTCTCTATGGTCCTTGCATATGCATCATCTATTTGCCCATCATTTGTCACGTCCACAGTTGCTACTATCACATCATCAGGTCGTGACTCTAATTCGCTGAGGAATTCCTTGTCGCTATCTCCAGAAAATCCTGTAGGCTCCCAGGAAATATCCATAGCAACGACTTTTGCTCCTCTTTCAAGAAAAGAACGAGTAAATGCTCTTCCCATTCCTCTTGCAGCACCAGTAATCGCGATTATTTTTCCTTCTAATTCAGACATGTTTACTCCTAGATTCTCTCTTTTTTATAGCCCGTACAGTCGTTTAGGATTATCAAAAAGGATTTTTCTTTTGACTTCTTCACTTACATCATTTCGTTGCCTAAAAGTATTGATGGCGTCGTTTTCACCAGAGATATCCGTGTGCCCGTAATCAGTCCCAATAACAATATTGTCTTCTCCAGCATAAGAAAGTACATACGGTAGATCATCGTCGGACTCACAGGAAACAAAAACATTTAACCCTTTCAGTAGGTCTTCAGGCATAGTTCGATTTAGTTTTCGTTCTCTTCTCCTCACTTCTTTAACAACCCAAGGGACCCATTGCGAAGAAACTTCTATAAAACCCCACCTTAGTTTAGGGAAATACTCTGGTATGTCGCTCATCATCACAACCAGCGACGAACCTACAGTAGGTACTCGAAGCGAATAAAAGCTAGATGCGCGATCGTGTGCAGATTTCATTCCACTAACTACCAATGGATTACCATTGGAAACGTGTACTGCAATACACATGTCTAATTTCTGGGCTTCCTCGTATAGGGGGTAAAAGTGAGGATCTACCAATGAGTGCTCTCCTTCAATAGATCTCATCATCACACCTACAGAGCCGTTGGCACGAGCATAACGTAATTCTTCAAGAGCCTCTGGAATTGACATGACTGGTACGACACAGGTCCAAGGCAGTCGATCATTTGACTGCTTATAGGCATCTGCCATCCATCTGTTCCAACCTCTACAAATTGCTATCTCTGCACGAGGATCATCAGTAAATTTTGTGATCCAAAAGCTGTTAAATATTATTTGGGTATCTACACCCATCCTGTCCATATCTTTAAGGCGTGCTCCTACATCATCTAAATCTCTTCCTTCCGGGGAAAGATTTAAATCAAATCCTTGCTTTTTCGAAAGCTCTGATAACTGTTGCTTATTCAAGTTAAAACTAGTTGGTCTAATTAAGTCACCAACTTTCCAGGCAATAGTCCCATCATTTGCCTGATACAAAACGGGGCGGAATTTTTGATCCGAAGGTTCAATGTAATCCCAAGTACGAGTCGTTTCTACAACATGCGCGTCTGCATCTATTACTTTAGTCGCGATTTCAGTGACCATAGTTTCCTCCCTATTGACGACCGCCATTTATATCAATAACTGCTCCAGTAGTATATGACGCTGCATCAGACACTAAATATAATGCAGCGCCCGAAATATCATCTGCGTCTCCAGTCCGACCTAAGGGGATGTTGTTAGGTCCTCGGCTACCCGGAGGTGCGTACGGATGTACAGCCGCACGGTCGGCATGTGCAATAGTACCTGGCGCAATAGCGTTCACTCTAATCTTGGGCGCCCATTCCTGAGCCATAGTTAACGTAAAGCTGATTACACCTGCTTTTGCAGCACCATACAGCCCATTCCCTGGGCTAGCGCCCTGCCCTGAAGCAGAAGCCATGTTAAGAATAGTTCCTTTACCCTGACTGAGCATGTAAGGAGCAACTGCGGAACTGGCGTGGAAAAAGCTCTTTAAATTAAGGTTCAGGCATTCGTCCAAATCTCCTGAAGTCATTTCTAGTAAGGGGCCCATACGAAAAGTTTCCCCCCAAGTCGCACCCGCGTTATTAACTAAAATATCGATCTGACCCATTTCATGAATAACCTCTTTCGCCATAGCATGCATTTGCTCAGGATCCCTGACATCGGCAATAATGCCCAGTCCACGTCGGTCCATACTCCGAATCTCATCAACAACGGGATCTACGGGTTTATGTATTCTTTCAGTTCCAAGGCTCACCGATTCTGGAAGCCTTGCAATGATTACAACATCTGCTCCTGCTTTAGCCAATGTAAGTGCAATTGAACGGCCAATACCTTGGCTTCCACCTGTAACAATTGCTACGCGGCCGGATAGATCCATAGAGTCCATATAATCCTCACTTCTGCGCAAGTATGGTTATTTTTAGCTAGTAGGTAAAGAGGCGCAATTTCTATTAATTCGGTAATATTAGCGCAATAGTATTAATATGAGTGATTCAGATAACTGCTAAAGTCCGATGAGGGGGCAATATGGTTTCAATAATACATTCTCGTGGCGATAGATCATTGCGTGATTTAGTAAATCTAGATGAAGGGTTAATCGCAAGAGAAATTTACGTAAATGAAGCAATATATCAGCAGGAATTAGAGCAAATATTTGCCCGTGCCTGGCTGTTCATTGGACATGAAAGCCAAATTCCTAATCCAGGAGATTTTGTCATATCCCGCATGGGTGAGGAAGAGATAATAGTTGTAAGGGATCGCAAAAATCAGATACACGCATTTCTTAATACTTGCAGGCATCGGGGAATGAAAGTTTGTCGATATGACGAAGGAAATACTCTTGTATTCACATGCCCTTTCCATGGATGGAGCTATGATACTGATGGGCGATTAGTTGGTGTTCCGTACTACAAAGCGGCATATCATGATGAGTTAGATAAATCGCAATGGGGACTGCATGAAGTTGCACAATTATCAAACTATTATGGGTCTCTTTGGGCAACATGGGACAAAAAAGCACCGTCTTTTGAAGATTATTTAGGAGTTTATGCTCCAACCGTACGTTGGTGTTTCGAAAGTAGTGGTGGTGAAGATAATGGTGTCGAACTATTCACACCTGCAACTAAATGGCATATCCCTACCAATTGGAAATTCCCTGGGTTCAGTTTCGACGGAGACAGCGCACATGGAGCAATGACGCATCGCTCAGTCAACGTTGCAGCTATCGGTCCTCAAGGTGAGCTAGATGGAGGAGGAAGAGGCGGAATTCAAGCGCCTTTTCCTAAAGAGCCATTTGAAATGATGCTCCCCGAACTCGGCCATGGTGGACATAACCACATGTACGAACTGCCTGGTACTCCTGAGTACGCGAACACCTGGCAAACTGAACCTCCAGAAGTTGATGAATATTACAAGGCTCAGCGAGAGAAAAAGCAGGCAAAATACAAAGGCACTTACCTACACGCAGGAAATGGCGGAACTGCGCTGGTCTGGCCAAATGTGAATATACAGCCTCATCGAATTTTAATCTGGCATCCTCATGGGGTCGGAGTTACTGAAAGCTGGCGACAGTACCCGGTTGATAGGGATGCCCCCCAAGTTGTAAAAGACGCTCAGCGACGGTACATGATGAGGTATGGAGGTCCTACAGGCCTTACTGAATCTGACGACATGGAAAACTGGAATTATGCATTCCCCGCAAGTTTAGGGACTATTGCACAAAGACTTCCATATAATTTTCAAATGGGTTTGGGGCATGCACATACTGACGAGCGAATGGAAGGTATGACATTCAATTATCGTATCGCTGAAGAAAATCAAAGAGCTCGCCTAAGGCGCTGGATTGAATTCATGGAAGCGCCAAGCTGGGATGAGATATTCCCAGTAAATCCTAAAAAAAACACGGAACGAAAATAAATGACAAGCAACAACGAGAAACCTAATGCTGATGATTTGATTAATGTAAACAACACTGTCATTCTTACTAATTTGCCTGAAGGTCAAAAAGTTAAATTGCGAGATGGGTCCGTGGCGGAAGTTACAGCCAATCCGAGAGACGGCGGGTGGATATTTATAAAGTTCATTGAGTCACCAGACGATCCTTCACTAGTTGGCACTGAAGATATGGCATTCGCGGCCGATGTTGTCGGCCTGGTGGATTAGGAAGTAGGGAAAATGAGTAATTATGCTACTGATACTTCAATTGAACGATTGCTATTTGAAAGAGAAATCGAAAAATTCCTTTACTATGAAGCTGAGCTCTTAGATGATCGAAGATTTAATGAATGGATTGAACTAATAGCAGACGATATCCACTACCACATGCCCGTTCGTCGGAACGTCAAATTTGGAGAGCAGCATCGTGAAAATTCAGACTCGAAATCAGAGATTTCATGGTTTGATGAAGGTAAAAGAACATTGGCAGGTCGTGTGCGTCAAATTAATACTGGGTTGCATTGGGCAGAGGAACCTTTTTCAAGGGTCCGTCACATCATCAGTAACATCGTAGTAGGTGAGCTGTCTGAAAATGAAGTCCCAGTGAGAAGTAATTTCTTTGTTTGGACCAATCGTCTGCAAACAGAGGTCAATGTATTCGTCGGAACTAGGCAGGATATTTTAAGAAAAGACGATCAGACAGGATGGAAAATCGCGAAGCGTCTTATTCTCCTAGATCAGAATGTCCTTTTGTCAAAGGCCATCACAACTTTTTTCTAATGCCTTTATCTGCTGAGTGGCGAATTTTCGGGGAATTTGATGTTTTGTTAATTCTCAGAGCTTCAGGTGAAGTAAAAGAAGCCCTAACAGTTGATGTGAGTAATCTGCATGATTTCCTTACTCAAATGGATAGCACCTTTTCAGTTGCTGGAGATTTGCCAATTGAAGGAACAAAACGCAACCCAGAACCTTGGGGAGCTCTTGTGCTGTCTCGTGAACAATCTGGGGAAATTATAGATATGGATCCTGAGAAATTTTGGGAAGGAGTCCATATATGGTTCCGGTCACATGGTGTAGATTACGATACTCCCATTCGTAACCATCCCAAATTTAACCATTAGCCCTGTCTGGTGGCCGGGAAAAAAATACGCAAGCGCTACCTAGAAACGAAACTAAGGAAAATCCAACAAGCGCGAAAAAATAACTTTCAAAAGTGTCATAAGCAACAGCCGCAACTACAGGTCCTAAAGCCTGTGCAATTGTCTGAAATGCAGTAACTACTCCGCTTATACTACCTAATCTACCGCGACCAAAATAATCAGCAAAAATAATCTTCTGTAATGTCATTTGCCCAGTTAGAACGACTCCCCAAAATACTGCCCAAGCAAATGCAAGCCAAATCGCATTAGCTGCGCCCAAAAGAGCAAAAGCACCCACGCCTATTAAGGCTGTATCCAATGTAAGGCTACGGCGTGCACCGAATCGATCCGCAGCATAGCCCCAGATTACTGCGCCCAAAACTCCACTTGATGCATAGCACGCAAGTACAAGCACTGCTAATGATGATGAAAAGCCATGATCCATAAAGAAAGGGATCATATGCAATGTGACTCCCGTCCTGATCAACCAGGTCGTGCAAATAGAAGCAATAAGCAGATAATAAGAAGGTATTCGCTTAGCCTCATGAAAACCCAAGGAAATCTGAGGTTCTCTGAGGTCTGCTGCAGGCACCGAATTACCCTCTTGCACCTTTGGAATTACTCCATCAGGGAGCAATCCCAGATCCTCGGGCTGCCTTCTCATGAATATAATTGCTGGGAAAAATGACAGGATCCATATGACTATACCTGCAACCACTGCGGCAACGCGCCAGCCGTAAAGGTTTACCAATAGCTGCACATAAAGAGGGGTAATGGTGGATCCTGCTTGAGAACCAATGCTCCCAAACGCAACTGCGCGCCCTCTTTTTTCAATGAACCATTTGGGGATGATTATTCCTAAGGCTACTCCCGTTACTCCATTCGACATCATGCGTGCGATGGTCTGTAGAGCATAAAATTCCCATAGCGTTGTGATCCAGTTCATCAGGACAAACGCTGCGCCCACTAAACCAAATGCAATTCCAAGAGCAACTCTTGGACCAAATCTATCAATCAATGGACCTACGAAAAGAGCTATTGCTCCCCCAAGTAAGGAACCGAGAGACATTGCCCCTGCAAACTGAGTTCGTGTCCAACCAAATTCCGCATTCATTGGCGCAAGGAAAACACTCAACACATTGAATGTCTCTGTGCTCTGAGTAAACATACCCAAAGCAGTCACAATGATAATCACCCAGCCGTAGTAAAACCGGGGCTGATTGTTTGTATTTTTTTTATTCAATAAATTACTTGTGTAAGGCTAACTTCTTATCAGCCTGCTCTCGAGTTAGTTTCCCTGCATCAACCATTGATTTGTATTTTTTAGTAAGCAAAGCAAGCTTCTCGTCTGCCTGAATCTGCGTAAGCTTTCCTGCCGTTACCAGATCGCTTAAGCTCTGGGTTTTCTTTTTTTGGATGTTTATTTTTTTAGCGTAGGTTTTCTTAGATTTATTAGGTGTTATTTTTCCCTTGGATTTACCTATTTTCTTCCTATCTGCCTTTTCCTTTTTACCTTTTGGCTCATCCTTAAACTTGTTAACAGTGATTTGAGCAGCTCTATTATTTCTCTGAGCCCTGTTTCTAAAAGGTCTTTCCATTTTCGGGGAAGCGCTTGGGCTTTGCTGAGCATCTATGCGATCTCTACGTACTAGAGGCGCATTTGAGGAGTTCTGCTCGTCCTTCGATTGCATAGCAAATACTACCGCGAAAGTGGAAATTCCCAGGGAAATTATTACTAGTACTAATAGACCAATCGTCCAAATTCGAAAATTACTTGCCATGTCGTTAAATTACCAGTCTCTTACAAATTAGTCACTAAACGATATACCCGCATTCCTTATAATAATCTTGCGCACCCTCATGGATCGGAGCGCCAGTAAAAGATTCGTTCCATTGTTTCTCAATAGGCCCGGTCAAAGAGGACCAGTATTTGGTCGTCGTCACTGGTAATCCGCCAGCTTCACCGTTGTCGTAGTCCAGCTGAATTGACGTAAGCTCAATATCGCGCTTTTTTTTATCTATTGCTTTTGCCAAGTAATATGCGATTTCAGAATCCAAATCTGCACGGCATGTGACGACAATGTGGGAGTCGTCAAGCGCAAGTAAATTACTTTCAATGCTTGCCACGAATCCAGAAGGAGTAATTTGACGCCTTAATCCTTTTGACTCCAGACGCTGCATTACGGTTTCATCTATTCCCAGAAACTTGTATCCGCGTGAACCCACCCATGGCCATGCTGAAAAATCGTAAGCGCTTCCATCACCCCAGAGCCCATCCAATTGATTTGCTTCAAAGCGTTTTTTTGCTTCTGCTGCTGTATGTTCAATCCGGCGCACCGAGCCGCCCCACTTTTCAATGTCTGCATAGGAAAAGCCATATTCATTTAGCACAGCTTCGCCACCGCTTCCAGCAATATGTAATGCTGGCTTTTTTTCAGCAATCTGCGCAAATGATGTTATTCCTGTCCAGGGAGCCATGGAAAACAGAAATCTATCCTCTTGAGGAAGCCAGGCGATTGTGCGTAACCATTCATCCGGAGATGCGCCTGCGTATAACCCTTCTCCAGAAAACCGATGTTCATTCACTACCCATTTTGAAAAAATCACATCTACTGCACCTTGCGAAAGCGCACTGTAACCCCCTGGTCCTAAAACATGTGCAGAAGCTTTTATATCCATAAATTCACTCAACCCCCTACCAATGGCCTGTGTAAAGCGGAATTGAGTGGACCATGATGTTCCAAATTTTATTTCTCTCGGTTCAGATTTAGTCATATATATATTCTCTTACTTACTGATGATTTACGAATAAATTTTGCCAATATTCATGACATAGTACATGCCAATTAGTATCCTATAAATATGTCCAAAAAATCACCGCGTATACCAAAAGACACGAAACCTGTTGAGGACGACCGTACTCAACTTGATATTCGTGAGTACGGCCGCTTCAGAAAAGAAGAGGACTACAAGCCCACTGATCCACCTGACTATGAAAGCAAGATCCATGGGAGCACTCGCAGGATTTAGTCCTATCACTATTAAGAGGCAAGTTTGAAGCAGATATTTGCAAATTTTATTGAACGGCGTTCAGGTCTCCTTATTGCTGCTTTTTTTACAGCAACCTTATTTCTATCTATACCTGTTGCGACACAAGGCTCTCCAGATTCTGCCTCTACTGAACCTGATGGAGAAGCATTCGATCTTCGCGATGACATTGCCTCAAAGCTCGCCTCCCCTATATTTCCCATCGCCTATATTGCTGAATCAAAAAATGGTGACGTTCTTACCAAAGATTCTTTGTTGACATTATTTCGTGCTGAGGAAGAATTGCGACAAAAAGATGAGCAAGGCCTACTCGCAGTCAATGGGCTGCCGAATAACTCCTACTTAATCAAGTCTTTCAGTGTTCAGTCGAATTCTGAATATTATGGTGTGAGCACCATCGCAGATATGGCTAACCAGGTCCTTCAAACCCACCCTCTTCTAGGTACAAACCTAGAAACGGCGTCTGAGGAGCAGGTTAAATTTGCAATCCATTTTCTCCTTGCCAATCCTTTAACATCTTCCCTTCAAAGCCAGCTTTCAACAAAAGCAACTAGGGAAACCCGTACCGTACTAGGGGAGAACATTGATTGGTGGATTTCACCTGCAATCAATTTTGTCGTAGTTGCAGATAACAAGCTACTGGGAGGCGAAAACACGCGCAGTGCAGGTTCCCTTTCCAGTGACGAAACCACGCTAACCAAGGAGCATTTTGCCCGTAATATCCAGTCAATCTTGCGGGTAGACCAAACACACTATCAAGTCTGGGGGTTGGCGATAGACCAAAACCTAGAAGCTGAAGACGAGGGCTCTACAGCAGGCATTTTTATAACTCTGACTGTTATTGCCGCCCTGGGCGTTGTGGGTATCTCTCTTCGAACATATTGGGCAACGGCCTTAGTAGCCATGGGTATTGGGTTTTTAATGATTTGGCTCAAAGGGCTAAGTACACTACTCGGCATCAAGGGTGGGTTAATCATTGAATTTATCGTACCCATTGCGATGGTTTCCCTAGGAGTGGATTTCGCTGTGCATGCAGTCAGGCGTTATCGAGAAGAACGCCTAAACGGTTATGCGCCACGCATGGCACTGCGCATTGGGTTCGCGGGCGTACTCAGCGCACTCGCACTTGCAATGGCAAGCGATGGGATAGCATTTTTATCAAACGTTCCATCAGGCATAGAAGCTGTAACGCACTTTGGGCTTTCTGCAGGGATAGCCGTTTTTTCTTCCTTTATTGTTCTCGGCATAATTGTCCCTTTGATACTGATGCGTATTGAAAATCTTGGGCAAAGATCCACCATTCCTAATGCAGCGCTATCCAAAGTCCTGTTTTGGTCAGGACTAATAGGGGTGATCACCACAACTGGATTTGCGGTGATACTCACGGTTGCATTAAATATTCAGATTGGAGTGTTAGTGCTTTTCGGAGTAGCCATCATCTTCATAGGCATCCCTTTGCTTGTTACCAAACGAGATGGTGTACCTTCAGATGAATCTAGCAAATTTCATAAAAAGCGACCCCTTATTGAACGGCTTCTTCCGAAGATTGTTCTGGTGCTTGCCGAATACAAATATTTCACGCTGCTTCTCACTCTTATCGTTACAGCGCTAAGCATATTTACAGCTCTAAAATTAGAAGCGACATTCGACGTAAAGGATTTTTTTGAAAATGATTCGGACTTTGTTGTTGGATTAGATAAGCTTGATGAACATGTCGGGGATCGCTCGGGCGAGGGTGGAATAGTTTATATTCGCGGAGATCTAACTGACCCGGAAGCACTCGTAATGATTGATGAACTAATGTCAAAATTAGGCAGCAATCCCTACGTAGGAAAAGAAGCTGATGGCACTCCAAGTATTTTCCATAGAAACGTGATCAGCATGGTCAAGCGTATCTCCTTGGATCCTGTGGTTTTTGAAAAAATTACCGGTCAGCAAATTATCGACAACAACAATGACGCAATTCCCGACTCAAAAGAACAGATCAAAGCCATCTTTGATTTCATTCGGCTTAACGGGGTGCCGCTAAATCAAGATGTTCTGGTCTACACCGTAGAAGATGTCAGCACCTCTTTCTTCCATGACCCCAGTGGCTCCGAAGAAAATGTTGCGACACTCATAGTCGGCATTCCGGGTACAAGGGAGCAAGCCGTAGTGCAGGAGGCAGAGATCTCATTATCGAAAGATTTGGAGTTTTTGGCAGCCAATGTATCCATATCAAAAGTGGGGCTTACAGGAGCACCTTTCACCAGAAATGCAGAGCTTACAGCTAGCACTAATGCATTAAGAACATCTTTGCCAATAGCTGTAATTGGCACATTAATTTTTCTTATTCTCAGCATGCGATCATTCAGGTTTGCTGTTGTCACAGTTATCCCTGTAATACTTGTAGCATCCTGGCTTTATGCGCTCATGTACCTTTTAGGCTTTGCCTTGAACCTTGTTACAGCGACGATTGGAGCCTTATCAGTAGGTGTCGGAATCGATTACTCCATACATATGACAGAGCGCTATCGTGAGGAAATGACTCGTTCTTCAAGCAAGTTAGCAGCCATCGAATATGCCGCAAAAGAGACTGGCTCAGCATTATTAGCATCTGCAGGTTCCAGTATCGTTGGCTTTACTATCATGGGGTTTGCACCAATGCCTTTGTTCTCGTCTTACGGTATTTTGACAGCGATAATGATTTTCTTAGCACTTGCTGCGGCACTAGTCGTCCTCCCATCACTCCTAATAATAGCTACTGGTTCTCAATATTCGTCCTCAGAAACAACAATTGACGCCCGCCTAAACTAAATATAACGTCTGCGTATATATCTCTTAGATTCTTTGGGAGGAGAAACTATGACAACAAATAACGACCCGGCTCAAGTTCCAGTATTTGAGCGTATCGACAGCTACGAAGAGTGGAAAAGAGATGAGGGTGTCAAATTACACGGAGGGCTATACATAAAAGACTTGTATAGCTTGGAGTTGGATTACTGGCCAAGAAAAGGCGTTAATGGAGCAGTAGTCTATCTTGATGGAGATGAAGATACTGACGAGCATGTCATCGAAATAGGTCCAGCAGGGAAAACAAACCCCGAGCACCACATGTACAACGAAGTCATTTACGTCCTTAGCGGGCGAGGAGCTACTTCGGTATGGTATGACGAATCAAAGAAGCAAACATTCGAATGGGCTGAAGGTGCCTACTTCTCCATACCAATGAATGCTACCTTCCAGCATTTCAATGGAAGCGGTTCAGAACCAACACGCATGGTTTCAGTAACCACCTTGCCAGGTGTATTAAGAAAGTTCATTACCCCAGACTTTATCTGGAATAACCCTTACGTTTTCCCTGATCGTCTCAATACGGAAGAAGGATGGGCTTCGGGTTCCGGCTCAATGTACAAAGGGCGTATTTGGGAAACTAATTTTCTTCCTGATGCGGCGAACATGCCTATGCCAGAATGGCACGAGAGAGGAGCAGGCGGAACTAACATAATGCTTTCTCTTGCTGATAACACAGTTGCTTCTCACATTTCCGAATTCCCAGTAGGAACTTATAAAAAAGCACATCGGCATGGGCCAGGCGCTCACCTCCTAATCACCGGCGGCGTTGGCTTTGCTCTTGTTTGGAAAAATGAAGACATGTCTGATCTTGTGAAGGCAGACTGGCAAAGAGGAAGCCTCTATCTTCCTACGCAGGATGCAGATAATGAATATTTCCATCAGCATTTCAATGTTGGAACCACGCCTGCACGATATATCAATATGAGCCCCGCCAATTCTCGAAAATATGCAGTAAGGCGAGGAAGTAACGATATCTCTAAGCAAGGTGAAATCCGCGCGATGGTCAGCATCAAAGAGGGCGGTATCCAATTAGAGTATGAAGATGAATCACGAAGAGTACATGAGATTTTTGAAGAAGAATTACGTAAGCATGGGCAGGAATGCAGGATGAAAAACTTAATCCCCTATTGCACTGGAGTTGAAGGACCCCAGAACAAGAAAGGTGCTCTTAAGGCTTGGGATTAATCTTGACTTGATTTCTATAGAAAATAAGGACCCGCTTGGGTCCTTATTTTTTGCGTTTTTTCTTACGGGAAGGCTGCGTCACTATAACTGGCTCAATAATTCTGGTGTTCGTACAAGAACCATCTTTGACTTCATATACATGAGTCGCAATCGTATCGAGGATCTCAGGATCATGTGACGCACAAACAATAGTGCCATCATATTTATTCAGTGCGCTAACCAAACTGGTTCGTGTTGCTCTATCCAAGTGGTTAGTGGGCTCATCCAAAAGCAGGACATTGGTAGGCTGAATGAGAAATTTGGCTAGTGCAACTCTGCTTCGCTCCCCTCCGGAAAGTACTGATACTGGTTTAAAAACATCATCCCCTTTAAACAAAAATTCTCCGAGAACGGTTCTTACCTTCTCCTCAGTTGCCTCAGTGGCAACTGACTGTACTTCTTCCAACACTGTTCGGTCGGGATCGAGGGCTTCATCCTGGTGCTGTTCGTAATACCCTGGGCGAGCTCTTTCAGCCCAGTTCACGCTCCCCTCAACCGGATCTACCTGACCCATAGCTAATTTGAGTAGCGTCGATTTACCACTACCGTTAGGTCCCACCAGTACAATTTTCTGCCCTCTCTCTACCATCAAGCTAGTATCCATAAGAACAAAATCGTCGTCGAATGCAACTGAAACTGAGTCAACTGAAAGTACTTTCTGCTCAACTCTACCGTGTGATTTAATGCTGAATTTTGCGCCAACTTCTCGACGGGGTGCAGATATACGTTGGACTTTAGCAAGGGCTTTCTCCCGGCTTTTAACCTGGGTAGCTTTGGTTGCCTTTGCCCTGAAACGATCAATAAACAATTGCTGAGAAGCCAACTGCCGTTGCTGTCTTGCAGCGGCCTGTTCCTGCTGAACCCTTCGTTTTTCCTTTTGTGCCAAGTATTTCGTGTAATTGCCAGTATAAGAAACAACGCCCTGGCTTCCGACTTCCAGGACTCTCCCCACTACCTTGTCGAGAAACGAACCATCGTGCGTAACCAAAACCAGCGTTCCCTCATACATACGTAACTCTCTCGCCAGCCAATCCTGTGCATTCTTGTCCAAATGGTTAGTAGGTTCATCTAATAGCAAATGATCAGGAAGTCTTACTAAGGCCTTAGCCAGAGAAATTCGCATCCGCCATCCACCGCTAAATGATCCACATTTTTTAAATCTGTCCGTTTTTTTGAAACCTAGCCCGCTGAGGACTCGATCGACACGAGCATCGATTTCATACCCATCCAAAGTAGAAAACCGTTCATACAGTTCAACTGACTCTTCAACAAGCCTTGAATCAGCGGAGTCGCCATTAGCTAACTCGTCTTCAATTTGCTTGATGCGGTTGGAGACAAATAAGGCATCAGGGAAAGCACTCCACATCTCTTCAACCAAGCCATTATCAGGATCAAATCCAGATTCTTGTTTGAGATAACCAAGGGTTCCGTTTCTATGCCCCGCTGAGCCAGAAGATGGGTAATCTTCGCCTCCCAGCATTCGTAGCAAGGTGGTTTTACCTGCTCCATTAGGGCCCACAAGAGCAGTCCGCTCACCGTCAGCTATATTGAAAGAGACATCTTTGAAAAGATCGAATCCCCCAAATGACTTATTAACGTTTTCTGCGAATAACATAGAGAGCCTATTATCCAACTTCTATCTTGAGTATTGAACTCAAAACGATGCCCTCTTGGGATTAATCCGTAGAGGGCGTCGTAACAACTTATAGATTTTCTTGATCAACCAAATTTAACTTGCAAATGCCTGCAACTTCACTTCGACTCTGATTTCATCTTCAAGGCTTAAAACTGCTCTAGCTGTTGGAACGGGCATTTTTAGCTGATCCCACGTAACAACGGTTTTACCTGTTATTGAAATATGATCCCCTGAATCAATAGCTACAATGTCAAAATCAACAGGGATATCATTCCCTTTAATTTTCAAGATAGAGGCAATTTTAGTGCTTACCTCCACGCCTGTTTCAAAGCCTTTTGGAAGAGTTTCAATTGGTGGCACTTCTAATATTGCAGTACGGTTATCTGGAAACATCCTCCTCTTTACATAGCGATCCCTTGAACTTGAATCGCTCGTCAAACTGTGAAGGTCCATTTCTATAATAGATTCTCTGCCGTCGAGGAAAATATTCCCCTCTAATTTGCTGGTTGTTAAAACAGCGTCAATTGGAGAGGATAATCGGAACAATTGCTCAGTAACGCTGAAGGAGATTTTGGAACCTTCTGCAACACTGAACGCCACACCTTCGTAATCTCCCACAGAACGTTTCGCATTCTTACCCTCTTGTTCTTTAGATGCTACGGGAGAGGAATCGGGTGTTTGGATAGGAGCAGGAACCGCAGTAGGTGCTGCAGTGGGAGCAGGATTACTAACGGGAGTAGATGTCGGTTTCGCAACCGAAGCCTCATCTACTAGCGCTGGAGCCACCGATTCAGATGTGCTCTGGACGCTGGGGTCTGGAGAAGAGGAACATGCAACTATAAATGCTAAGGCAATAGTAAAAGTAATTAGGTTTCGTATTTTCATACGATAAGGATAATATTTTTTGAGGAAAAGGTTAACGGTAGTCGTAATTTTTAGTAAAGATAAACAATTGGACGCAGTGAAATTTCACTGCGTCCAATTGTTGTGTCACGCTACTTAGTTAAGTTGATATCCAGCTTCGCCATGATCGCTTGAATCTAATCCCGCATCTTCTTCAGATTCAGCAGATCTTATACCTAGGCCAGGGATTACATCTAAAACTTTCAGTAGAGCAAAAGTTACCACTAGTGAATACACGAACGTACTGACAATCAAAACTATGTTGTCCACTAGCAACGCAGAGTCACCTTCAATCAGGCCAATATCTGCGGCAAAAATACCGCAGCCGAGCAGGCCTACCATTCCACCTACACCGTGGACAGCAAATACATCAAGGGCATCATCAAATCGTAGTTTGTCTTTGAAAAACACCACATAGAAAGTGATGATTCCGGTCACAACGCCTAAAATTAAAGAGGGGCCAACGCCAATAAATCCGGCAGCTGGTGTGATGGTTGCCAATCCGGCAATTGCACCCGTGGCAGCGCCTACGCCGCTAGCCTTACCGTTGTGGAACATACCAAGAAGCACCCAAACCATCATTGCAGTAGCTGCACATGTGTTAGTTACTAAGAATGCACTTACCGCGACTCCATCAGCAGCAAGGCCGGATCCTGCATTAAATCCAAACCAACCGAACCACAGAATTGATGCACCTAGCAAAACATAAGGAACATTGTGGGGCAAAATACCATTCTCTATATTCCTGCGCTTGCCAACAAGAACTGCTGCAGCAATTGCTGCTACACCAGCATTGATGTGAACCACTGCACCTCCTGCAAAGTCCAGTGCACCTCTTTCGGCCAACCATCCTTCAGGAGCCCATACCCAGTGTGCTACAGGCGCATAGACGATAGTCACCCATAGAACCAGGAATATGAGGTAGGTCTTGAATTTGAATCGTTCACAAAACGCACCGGTTATAAGTGCCGGAGTGATGATTGCAAACATCATTTGGAAAATTGCAAACACCTGCTCATCTGCACTATCCACACCGGACAAAGCAAAATTACTCAAGCTACCGATAAGCGCATTACCACCTTCGCCGAAAGCAAGGCTGTAGCCCCAAAGTACCCAGACGACACTCACAACTCCAAGCGAAATAAATGAGTACATCATGGTAGAAACCACGTTTTTACCCCTCACCAAGCCACCGTAAAAAAAGGCCAATCCAGGGGTCATAAGCAATACCAAAGCACTGCATGTCAACATCCAAGCAATAGATCCAGAATCCATACGAAAGATCCTCCCGTCAAGAAATTTAGTCAGAGTTAACCAACGGTAGGACCGTACAGCAAAATTTTTCAAAAATGTTAAAAAGTATGTTGCGAAAGTGTTACGTATTTGACTGTAGTTTGTCGTTATTTCGCTAAAGAAAGCTTGTTAGACCTGAGAGTATCGCAGCAATGGCAGATATAAGAACCACAGCAAGTCCAATTTTTCTAAAAATTCTTTGTGAAACACGGCTGTGAAGCCAAATCCCTGTTATCAGCCCTCCAAGGCTTCCGGGGAAGAGTAATCCAGACAAAATAAAGACTTCAGAAGTCAGTACACCACTAATGAAAAAAGCTGGAAATGCAACAATGCTGACTGATTGCAAATAGAAGGTGATATTCGCCCGAAAACGCTGTGGCTCAACATCTTGATTAGTAAAAAATAATATGACAGGAGCTCCGGCTAGTCCCGTAGAACCTATGAGCAAGCCGCTTAATGCTCCAACAGGAATAGAGAGCAGTTTTTCATTTTTTGCTTTCAATTGGAGCCCTGTAAACATTCCGATGGCGGTCAACCCAACGACTACGCCGATGATCGTTTTCAAAACTCCTGCGTTCAAATTAACCAAAAAGTAAGTGCCTAATGGCGTGAAAATTATCCCGGATAGAACAAGCGGCCATATCCTTTTGAGGTCAACTAAAGCGTAAATTTTTATAAGTAGTATTAGTGCTAATAAAAATCCCTGTAGCACAAGTACGGGCACCACCAGAGATGGATCAAAGAGAATTAGCATTATTGGGGCTGCCACAATAACGAACCCAAAACCTGTGGTCCCCTGGATCATTGCAGAGAAAAATACTGCCACCCCTGCAAAAATAATTAAATTTATCTCCGGCATCGATTAAGCATATAGCAAAAATGCCTTATCGACTGTTAACTGTTAAGCTGCTGCTGAATAGGAACCTGATGCTTCGATTTACATCTATCCCCGCGATCTCAAAATATTTCCTCGCATTCCGTAGTGCTGACTTTAGGTGGTTATGGATTGGAGGACTTGGCGGTCATTCTGCATATTGGGGGCTTATTGTTGTTCGAGGGGTACTGGTCTTACAAGTAACGGATTCGCCCAGCATGGTAGGAATAACTACTTTTGCTGCAATGGCTCCTCGGTTCGTTACCCCTCCATTAGCTGGGTATTTTTCTGATCGGTACACGAGACGAACAGTTTTACTGACAGGTTATATAGCTCAAATATTGCATAGTGTGCTTCTCACAAGCTTAGGAGTCTTGGGAGTATTAGGTCCTTGGATAATTGTACTTCTGGCAGTATTTAACGGTGCAGTACGCTCATTTCAAATGACTGCAACGCAATCCCTTATTCCAAATGTAGTACCGAAAGAACATTTACTAAACGCCGTGTCCTTGAACATGATTTCCACTCATGGAAGTAAACTTTTAGGTCCCGGCTTGATGGCTATCCCTCTCATTTTTTGGAGTGCTACATGGGGGTTTGCAATATGTGGACTACTCTATATGGCTGGATTGATTGGAATACTTTGTATAAAAGCACGAACGACAGGCGGCATACAAAAAGGGACAAGCTTTGGCGCTAGTCAAAAAGAAGCAATTATATATATCTACAAAAATAGATCACTCCGCACATTATTTCTATTAATTATGCTCCACTGCTCTTTAACAATGGCCTATGAATCAATACTACCGATATTTGCAAAAGTCGTGCTTGATGATCCTGTTAGCGGCGTCAGTTATCTAATGATGGGCGTAGGGACGGGCTCAGTGCTGTTTGCCTTGTATGTAGCAGGAATGAGTAGTGCTCGACTCCGGGGCAGCATGCTTCTAGTTTTAGGGGCACTAAGTGGCTTATCGCTCTTTGGATTAGCGTTATCAGATAATTTTGCCTCAGCCATTTTCTGTACCGCAATCATGGGAGGTTCGCAGGTAGGTTTCATGGCAATTGCTAATTCAATGGTTCAGACAATAGCTCCTGATGAATTGAGAGGACGGATTACTGGGCTTAATCAAATCAATATAGGTGGAACAATGGCGGTATTAAATCTCTTCAACGGCATTATTGCTGGAGAAATTGGGCCCACATTAGTTCTCGTCACATGGGGGGCATTATTTAGCGCAGTAGTGATTGCTAGTCTGGCTTTCCCCACGCCCCGCGCGCTCTACGCTGGTCGTACTTAGGGTAATTCTAAGAAGGCAAATTTAGAGGAAGAGCTAATACCTGCCTTGGCTTGCCCATGAAGCTCCGTCCACTGGTAGCCAAATTCCACTTATAAATTGTGCTTCGTCAGAATGCAGGAATAGTGCAGCGTAAGCTACATCCCAAGCAGTACCCATTCGATTTCCGAGCGGTACTCGAGCATTTCGAGAGGCTATAACTTGCTCACGTGGAGTACCTGCCGCTACACGTGCTTCAATTGCCATTGGAGTATTCATCAATCCAGGTAGTATTGCATTGACACGAATTGCAGCATCTGCATGTGCCATTGCAAGATTCTGTGTCATAGCAATTATTGCAGTTTTCATTGTTTTGTAACCCAAATAAGGGTAACCCTCCAACACAGCTAACGAGGAAATGTTCACTATTGAACCGCCTCCTTGTTCTCTCATTATCGGAATCACATGCTTACATGCCATCCAATGACTCTTTAAATTAACTGCAAAACTACGGTCAAACGCCTCTTCAGTAAGATCAACAGCAACAGCATCTCCCAGTGCTAAGCTTGCACCGACATTATTGTGAAGAATATCTATCGTTCCATAATTTTTTTTGATGCGATTTACCAGAATCCTTACAGATTCTTCGCTAACAGCATCAACTAATTCAAAAATAGCCTCATTGCCTTCGGCAATTATCATATCGACGGTTTCTTGCCCAGAGATGAGATCCTGATCTGCAACCACCACTTTTGCTCCTTCTCGAGCAAGCAAAATTGCAGTAGCACGGCCATTCCCAATGGTATCCCCTGGGGTTTGGCCAGCCCCAATTACAATCGCAATTTTATTTTCAACGCGTCCTGGCATAGTTCTACCTCCAGCAGCCTCATTTTCTCTTGCGTGTGATTTTATAAATGACTAGGTTAAGTAGTAAAAAACTCAAGTGCCGTTTTATTGAATTCTTCAGCAGACTGCTGAGGAAGCATGTGGCCTATTCCTTCAAATGTCTCTAAGCGGGCTCCGGGAATGCTAGACGCTGTAAGTTTGCCCATTTCGTAATCATTCACTTGATCGTCGGTACCCCAGCAAACCAATGTAGGAGCTTTTATAAGTGGCATTCTGCGCAACGTGTTATACCTTAATCTTGTGTCAGGGTTAGTCATGTGCCTCATGACACCAGCGAATGCCTCTCCATGGCCAGGCAGAGAATTCTTTTTAACAAAAGTTGCTACCAATTCATCAATTTCAACTGTTCCTTCCGGAAATCGATGTATAAATTGTTCTCTAATTTGCACTTCAGTAGGTACATTAAATTCGACCATGCTCTGAAGGGGACGAGTTGATGTACCGCCGCCAGCCACGTTGATCACTTTGTTCACTCTTTCCGGGCTCTCATACGACAATAACGTAACGATCCATCCGCCCATAGAATGACCAATAAAATTAGCCTTCTCAATTCCCATCACATCCAAAAATTCACGAACATGATCTACAAGATAGGCGAATGAAAAATCCTGAAGAAAAATATCGCCAAGGCCCCAATTAAGGCAATCGATGGCATAAACATGTAGGCTCGCAGAAAGAGGGCCAATGTTTCGCACCCACGTTTCACAGCCACTGGTCCAACCTGCGCCGTGGATCAAAACTGTCGGGAACCCAGATCCAGCTTCCCAGTACCGTGTTCTCCCATGACTCATATCTGCGTAATTCTCTACCCAAGTTTTAGGCAAGCTCACAAAATTTTCTCCAAGGAAGGTGTAGGAACTTTGAACAATAGAAAATCATATATGGTGGAGCCGAGGAGGCTCGAACTCCTGACCCCCGCCTTGCAAAGGCGGTGCTCTCCCAACTGAGCTACGGCCCCACACTGTACCCGCTAAGTATAACGAAAATTGCTGAGAATCGTTAGGCCAGAAAAATCTACAGGTTTAAACCTTCTAGTGTCTCTTGCACTACACTAAATCTTTCGAAAGGAGGCATGAAGTACGCTCCTGCGATTTTACCTGAGAGCTCCTGTAATAATTCCTTGCTAATGTCTATACCAATAGATGCAGATTTATCACCTGCCTGCTCTAGGCGCTTTACTATGTCGCTAGGCACGAAAATACCTGGGACCTCGTTGTGCAAGAATAACGCATGGCGGGTATTTCTTAAAGGTAAAACTCCTAAAATCACAGGAACAGGGAATTTGCCCAAAACTGAATAGACTCGATCGAATTGTTCCATCGAATATATAGGCTGGGTCAGTAAGAAATGAGCACCTGCAGCTATTTTTCTCTCTAAAACCTTAAGCTCTCGGTCTATGTCGGGTGCATTGAAATTAAACGCTGCTCCAATGAAAAAAGAAGTAGGGGAGTCTATTTCCCGTCCGTTAGCATCAACACCGTTATTGAATCCGGACATCAAGCGAATAAGCCCTGACGCAGTAACGTCTGATATTGCTGTTGCTTGAGGGTAGTCACCGCTCTGTGGAATATCTCCCATTACAGTGAATACATTGCGAATACCCAGAGCATGAGCACCTAGAAGATCAGAATGTAACGCAAGAAGATTCCTGTGCCTTATGGCAGCATGCATTATTGATTCTATTCCGAGTTTTGATTGAATCAGGCTCCCGGTAGCAAGCGCGCTCATACGCCCTTGTGCGCGGGGGCTATCAGCGACATTTACCGCATCTATGTGACCTGCAATACCGCGCAATTTATCAACAGTGTCGCTTATATCAAACCCTCTTGGTGGTGAAAGTTCTACAGTGACTACAAACTCACCTTTAGCAATCTTTTCTGCAAGTCCTGTAGCGGGCTTGCCTTCATCTTCATGCTTGGAATGCTTTTGGGGTGCTTTCGGTATTTTTGCAAACGTACGCTGAGGTATTACTCCTTTTATTTCGTCTCTTACAGAAGAAATATGCTTAGGCGTAGTACCACAGCATCCTCCAAGGATTGTTGCTCCGCTATATGCAATGTCTTTTAAAACTTCAGCAAAATAAGATGACTCTGCAGTATATTGAAGCTGACCGTCGACGTACGAAGGAAGCCCTGCATTTGGCTGCGCTATTAAAGGGAGATTGGTATTTTGAGCCATTCTTTCAATAACACTTCTAAGTAAATCAGGGCCAATACTACAATTAGCTCCTATAGCAAGTAGGCTGCTTTCATTTAGAGTAGTGGCGATTTCTTCAGGTGTATCCCCAGCAGGAGTCAATCCATCATTATTGAATGTTAGCGTTGCCATCAAAGGAAGGTTGGAGACGGAACGCACTGCATCCAAAGCTAACCTTAGTTGAGTGAGAGAAGTAAATGTCTCAAGTATCAATACGTCTGCGCCTGATTCAGACAGAATTGATGCCTGTTCGGCAAAAACATTATGCGCGGCAGCAGAACCTAAAATTTCCGCGGCAAAAGAATCGACAGCCAATGGTCCCATTGCGGCAGCAACCCAAGCCTGTTGACCATTCAATCGTATAGCCTCACGTGCTAAAGCAACTCCCGTACGATTCAATTCTTCAGTTTGCGATGAAATACCATGACTGGCCAATCGCGATGAATTTGCCCCAAAAGTATTAGTAGCTATTAACTCTGATCCTGCCTGCAAATAGCTACGGTGAATAGCCTTAACAATTTCAGGCCTCTCCAAATTCGCAGCTTCTATAGGCACTCCTGTAATACCTTGGGCGTAAAGTTGCGTACCCATAGCTCCATCAGAGAGTAATGAACCTCTCGATAGTCGTTCGATTAATGATGAATTACCCATATGGAACTTAATTGTACAGTTAAATTGCTGCATAGTGCGTTGCGAGTATTGAATAGAGGGACTATGCTGCTCGGACTTGAGAGTTAAACCCTATGAATGGTCCTGATTTAAGCCTTACCAATTGGCTCCTAGCCAGTTCGCCAGTCGTGATACTTGTAGTAGCGATTTTATGGCGAAATTGGGGAGCACCTAAAGCTGGTGCAGCAGCATGGATACTTGCTGCAGTACTGTCTTATTTTGTTTTTGGCAGCAATACTGATCATGTGGCAATTGCAACCGCTAAAGGGCTCAGTCTTTCTGTATTCGTCCTCACAATTGTTTGGACCTCTGTTTATATGTTCAATCTAGTTGATCGACTAAAAGGAATTAACGTCATAGGCCAAACTATGGCAAGGTTAACCGAAGACAAGCTTATGCAGGCCTTGTTAGTGGGATGGGGATTTTCTAGTTTCATCCAGGGCATAACTGGGTTTGGTGTTCCTGTAGCAGTTTCTGCCCCCCTTTTGATCATGCTCGGCTTTAAACCTGCCAGAGCTGCCGCCATGGCCTTGGTCGGACATGGATGGGCTGTAACTTTTGGTTCAATGGGGTCTTCCTATTACACTATTCAACTCGTTACAGGAATTGAAGGTAGCGTGATAGCACCTCATATGGCGCTGCTATTTGCTCCTATCATAATCTTGAGCGGGTTTCTTGTAGCTCATATTTTTGGAGGATTTTATGCAGTCCGGCGCAGCTTTTTTGTGGTAATAATTGCCGGTAGCGCCATGGCCGTTAGTATGTACTGGCTAGCAAATATAGGCGCGCCTCAAATTGCATCAAGCGTCCCAGCTGTTTTGGGCATGATAATTATTGGGGTACTTTCCAAAACTCCGTTATCTTTGAAATCAGCCGATGATAAAAATATTGAAGCAAAGAAAACGACCTCTCCTGAAGACATGTCCTTCCTTCTCGCATTCATGCCCTATATCCTTCTTATTGGCTTAAGTGTCATCTCCCAAATAACAATCATTAAAGAGGCTGTTACTCACATCCGATGGGGACTTGATTACCCAAGTTTTGCAACATCTTCTGGCTTCATTGTTCCAGCAGTAGAAAGTTACGCGCCTATAAGAATCCTCAATCACCCTGCTCCACTCATCGCATTCTCAGTATTGTTTAGTGCAGCAATTTACCTCGTAGCAGGCAGGTGGCAAAAAGGGGCAGCGTGGCAGTCGTTAAAACTAACTTATAACCAATGCCTGGGAACAACAGTAGGTGTTGCAACCATGGTGATGATGGCTGTGGTTATGGCAGATTCAGGTATGACCGTATTACTTGCAAAAGGCATTGCTAATGTCTCGGGCCCAGTTTTTCCGTTAGTTTCACCATTCATAGGGCTACTAGGCTCATTTATGAGCGGAAGTAACACAAATTCCAATGTAATGTTTGGCTTATTGCAACTTGAAACTGCGAATGCCTTAGGAATCGGCCCTGTTACTATTTCCAGCATTCAGTCGATCGGCGCATCTGTCGGAAGTCCCATGGCTCCTGCCAAAGTTCTTGTAGGAGCAGCTGTAGTCGGATTAGCTGGAAAAGAAAGAGATATATTTAAGATTGTAATACCGTATATATTGGCGTTGGTATTGCTTGCGGGGATTGAAGCCATACTTATCATTGAACTAATGCCAAACTGGGAAAGGTAATATGATCTCTGCGAATTGGAAGAAAAAATTACGTCACTTAGTGCTCGTAGGAACTTTAATCAGCTTTCCTCTTTTATACATGGGACCTGTCACTCTAGAAAGCTCTCTAGTGACAATGGCAGGGCTAGTAGTAGCAACTATTACAGCGATCATAGCCTGGCTAGTATTTTAAGACTGAGTGGTACTAAATGAATTCTAATCAAGAACCCAAGGTATCCGCTCAAAGCCAATTTGGACGCCTAGCGGAATCGTATAAAAACAGTAAAACACACACTCAATCCAATGCTCTTGCATCTGCGGCCTCCTATCTCTCTGGTAGGAGCTACCAAACTGCAGTCGACATCGGTGCAGGCCCTGGCTTTACAGCGTTCGATATTTCCCCGCAATGTGCACGGGTAATTGCGACTGATATCACACCAGAAATGCTCGAACAGGTAAGGACTTTGCGCATAGATAAAGGTGCGCCTGATACAGAAATGATGTTGGTGCAAGCCGAATCTCTACCATACGCTGATGATTCAATAGATTTGATCACATGCAGAACTGCATCACACCACTTTGTAAACGTTAAAGATTGGATGAATGAGGTATCTCGCGTACTTTCCCAGAGTGGAGAGTTAATTGTGATCGATACTATTTCTCCAGTAAATCAAAAAGCGGCCGATTGGATGCATGAGATAGAAATTTGGCGAGATCCTTCACACGTCAAAAATTTTTCACTCGCTGAATGGCAGACCTTAGCTAATTTGGCTGGATTAAAAATTGAAGTAGAAGTAATTTCAGAAGTGCTTTTAGAGTACCCTGATTGGACTCAGCGGGCAGGCATGGACGACGCTGAGGCGGTGAAGCTAGGCCTAGCATTAGAAAATGCACCCCTTGAAGCGAAAGAAGCCTTCAACATAAAAGGGACTCAAGAAAACGGGATTAATTTTTCCTGGCCCGTTATTAATCTTCGAGCAATCAAAATTTAATCGATATTCCTCAAGGATCTTTGTGCGGCTGCAACCCCTGAGCCTGAATTAATTTCAAACCCTTGTGAAGCCAATGCTTCTTCTAAAGCGCTAAGCACCATAAGAACGTTGTTTGCCGTACTATTATGACCCATCATTCCAATCCGCCATACTTTCCCAGCCAAGGGTCCAAGCCCTCCACTAAGCTCAATATTATGATTCTCAAGAAGGAATTTCCTTGCATCCGCTTCATTGACACTATCCGGTGAGCGGACGGTTGTCACACTCGGAAGAGCAATAGATGCGTCTGCAACAATGCTAAGTCCCATTGCGTTCAATCCTGAGCGCAGTGCAGCTGCATTACGTTTATGCCTCAGCCATCGATTTTCTATTCCTTCTTCTGTCACCAAAGTAAGGGCCTCTTGAAGCGCATATATCATCGAAATGGGAGCTGTATGATGATAGGCTCTTCGGTCCCAGTAGCTTCCTAATTCTGTTAAATCAAGGTAAAAGCTTCTGACTTTAGATTTCCTATTGGTTACTACTTCCATTGCGCGAGGACTCATTGTAAAAGGAGCAAGACCTGGAGGTGCTCCGATACATTTCTGTGTACAGCTATAGCAAATATCAATTCCCCATTCATCAACGTGCAATTCGACTCCACCCAAAGAGGTCACCGCATCCACAATTAGCAATGCTCCTGCTTCGTGAGCAATATCGGCTATTTCTTTTATAGGACTAGCTACCCCTGTCGAAGTTTCCGCATGAACTATACCTACTGCTTTAACCTTCCCAGAAGTTGCTAGTGCCTCTTTAACGCGAGCAGGGTCGACAGCTTCTCCAAATTCATGACCTACAAAGACCACGTTAGCTCCATTTCGTTCAGCAATATCTGCGAGCCTTTGGCCAAAATAACCATTTGCTGCCATCACAAATGTGTCACCGGGCTCTATAACGTTAACTATTGCAGCCTCCATTCCGGCGGTCCCAGTCCCTGAAATGGGTATAGTCACAGGATTCTCAGTTCTAAATACATACCGCAGTTTGCTACGGACATCGTCCATAACTCCAAGAAAGTGTGGATCTAAATGGCCTAAAAGAGATGAGCTCATGGCCTGCAACACTCGAGGGTGTACGTTACAAGGTCCCGCCCCTAATAGGAGGCGATTTGGAGGTGATGATAAGCCGATATTTTGTGTCATATTTTACTCACAGTTAGTAGCACAACGTATATTTGGGAATTCAAAGCATTATAACAAGCATAGCGTATCGTTACACTTTTCGTTGCTTTCAAGCATGTACCTAGAGGTAAATCCCATTGTATTAATTTTTATATTTTTTGAACAAAAATTAAAAAATCAACTACTCATAGTAGTAGCAAATGTATTTCGTACTGTCCGTAGTAGTAGCGTCCTCAGCTTATAATCAGTACAACTATAATGGTAATCGCCTGTTGCATCCAACCAAATCGAACATAATAAAAGTCGTTGAATTGCTAACCAAATGCATTGTAAAAGTTTTAAACAATGACTAAATTTTTATATGTCTTGATATTTGGTTGTTCGTAGAAAAGGAGTTCTACCGAATGCAACAGCTAGATGGCATTCATCACACACCTGTGATGCTTAGGCAGGTTGTGAGTGGTCTAAACGTTTGCCCAGGTGGTAAATATGTAGACTGCACGCTTGGCGATGGTGGGCACACTTCCGAAATTTTAGCTAAAAGTTCACCCGCGGGAGCAGTGCTTGGAATCGACGCCGATCCTGAAGCAATTCAACAAACCATGAATCGCTTACACAATTATGGTGATCGAATAGTTGCTGTTAATGCGAATTTTGGAAGCGTTGCTTCATTAGCACACAAGAACGGCTTTATTCCAGTTGACGGAATTTTGTTCGACTTAGGGCTTTCCTCAAGGCAACTTGACTTAGAGGACCGGGGGTTTAGCTTCCGCCGGTCTGCTCCACTCGACATGCGGTTCGGTATTACTGGAACTACCGCATCTGAATTGGTAAATGATCTTAGCGAGCAAAATTTAGCAAACCTGATATATGAATTTGGTGAAGAGCGAAAATCACGCCGAATTGCACGTGCAATAGTTAATTCTAGGCCAATTGAAGACTCCCTTCAGCTTGCAGAAATCGTTGCTAAGGCAGCTGGTTACAAAAAAGGTAGAACTCATCCTGCAACTCGAACATTTCAAGCGCTGAGAATTGTTACGAATAACGAAATCGAAAACCTTCGCTCTGGGCTAGATCAAGCTGTAAGTATTCTCAAAACTGGAGGTAGGTTAGTAACAATTGCTTACCACTCTTTAGAGGATCGGGAAATAAAAAAGTTTTTTGCCCATCAAAACCTCCAGCCTCTAAGCAAAAAAGTTCTGAAGCCCGAGCCTGAAGAAATTTCAAACAACAGGCGCAGCAGAAGCGCACGTATGCGAGTCGCAGAGAGAGTGTAGGCAAAGATTTATGGTAGTGAGCAAAAAAGAAAGAATTTATACGGCTATAGACATCGGGACCACTAAAGTTGCCACTTTGGTGTGCCGCATGGGACCTGGAGGTATCGAAATACTTGCAGCAGGTCATTCCCGTTCAGAAGGCATGCAAAAAGGGCTCGTTGTAGAACCTGACCTCCTCAAGCAAAGCGTTTCCGCGTCTGTAAAAGACGCCGAGTCTTTACTTGGAAAGCGTTTGTCTTCAGCCCATATTGGCGTAACTGGAGCTCATCTATCTTGCGCCAACGCAGAAGGTTCATTTACCAGTAATAGTAAAATTAATCAGCCTAAGTCTTTCACTCTAGACGATGTGGACACGTTACTCAAATCTACTGCAGGGTCTAGCCTACCTGGGCAGCAACTAGTCCAGATCATTCCTAGGTCCTTCGTTGTAGATGGGGTCACAAAAGTACTAGATCCAGTAGGAATCAAGGGCTCTAGGCTCAGTGTAGAATCTCACGTTGTAGTAGGTGATTCTGAGCCACTCGAATCACTTGCAAGGGTTATACGATCCGCAGGTATTGAAATCAAATCAATGGTTTTAGAACACCTGGCTAGCGCTGAGGCAGTATTAACTGCAAACGAAAAGGAAACTGGAGTAATTTTGGTTGATATCGGGGGTGGGACTTCCGATATGGTCGTTTATAAAAACGGTTCAATTTGGTATACGAATGCAATCCCAGTAGCTGGTCAACATTTCACAAGCGATATTGTTACTGGGTTAGGGCTTTTACCTTCAATTGCAGAGTCTACAAAAGTCAATTATGGATCCGCGCTAACTGAAGGTGTCGACAATGAAGCAGCCATCGAGGTTGAAACAGGCTTAGGCGGTCATACCCGCTTCGTTTCACAACTCGCTTTAAACAGACTTATACGAGACAGAGCAACAGAGCTTGCTCGAATGATCATGCATAAACTTGCAGAAACTGGGCTTAAGCATTTACCGCCTGCAGGAATCGTGCTGACTGGAGGGAGTGCAGCACTACCTGGAATTATTGAGATTGTTGCAGAGCAAGGTAAATGCCCTGTCCGATTAGGCGCGCCATCACACGCTTTGGGCCTGCCGGGGGAATTGGAGCATTCAAGTTTTTCGACCGCTATCGGTTTATTACTGTGGACATTAAAACACAAGCATGCAGGTACTTTTGTACCCTCAATAAAAATGTCAGAAAGAGTGACATTGCATGCTAAGCGTCTAGTAGCTCGCTTAGAAATGGAGCAACCAACACAAATAAACGTGTAATCAACTAAAGCAGGTTCTCAGTAGCCGGGGATCCTGCCTAGCGACGTAAGGAATACATAAAGCTTTCTTTCAATAGAAGCGTAAATAAAAGGGGTTGTACTTATGGTAATGGATATATTTGATAGCTCTAGAGATCCACAAATTGGATTGGCACAAGTGAAGGTTATTGGTGTAGGCGGCGGTGGTTCAAATGCCGTCAACCGCATGTACCGTGAACGTGTTGCAGGAGTTGAATACTTAGCGGTCAATACAGATGCACAGCATCTGCTTCGATTAGATATTCCTGTGAAAATTAGAGTAGGAGACAAGCTGACACGCGGATTAGGTGTTGGAGGTGATCCTGAAATTGGGAAAGCTGCAGCCGAAGAATCACGTGAGGAACTCTACGAAGCAGTTCGTGGAGCAGACATGGTTTTCATTGCCTCAGGTATGGGAGGGGGTACAGGTACAGGTGCCGCACCGGTAGTTGCTGAGGTAGCAAGAGAGACCGGGGCTCTTACTATTGGAGTAGTGACCAAGCCATTCGGTTTTGAAGGCAGGAGGCGTGAAAAAAACGCCGATGACGGCTTAAGAAGACTTCAAGAACATGTTGATACATTATTAGTAATTCCCAATGACAAGCTAACTAGCATGTGTGACGAAACTGTAACAGCAGATACAGCGTTTAAAATGGCCGATGAAGTATTGCGCCAAGGCGTCCAATCAATAGCTGAGTTAGTCACTACTCCAGGAGAAATAAACCTGGATTTCGCAGATGTCAAAACTATTATGACCGGTGCAGGCCCAGCATGGATGTCGATAGGTGCAGCTCAAGGCGAAAATCGTGCTATCGAGGCTGCACAGAACGCAATTAATAGCCCAATGCTTGATGTAAGTATAGAAGGAGCGCGGGGAGTCCTATTCAACATTACTGGCGGGACAGATATGACTTTGAAAGAAGTGCAGCAAGCGGCTGATGTAATTTCAAGAGCTGTTGACCCAGAAGCAAATATTATTTTTGGAATGGTAACGGACATGAAGATGGTTGAGGAAGTTAGAGTAACCATCATAGCTACGGGACTACCAACTATAGAATCAGCAAATTTGCCTGACGACGGTATAGCAGAAATTCTTAGAGGTGCTTTCGGAGAGCAAGCAGAGCTTGACCTTCCTCCTTTCCTCAGAGAAAACCGTAACAGCTTGATCAGTTAGATCGATACAGAGTTATAAAAAAAGGCTGCTTTAAAGGCAGCCTTTTTTTATAACCTATTCATATCTCCTCAAACTACCTCTTGACGTGACTATCCCCTTAAGTGATAAATTCCATATGAAATTTGAATGGCTTATCTAGTAGCCGTTGCACTTTAAAATACACTATATTGTAAGTATTAATGAAAACAATTGCCTATATACCATTGGCGGGTGGTCAAAATGCGTTGTCCCAAATGTAATGCACCAGACAGTAGAGTTACAGACTCTAGAGATACAGGTCAAGAAATACGAAGGCGTCGAGAATGTTCAGAGTGTGGAAGCCGATTCACAACTTACGAACGTTTGCAAAGCGCAGCGTTACAGGTAGTCAAGCGCGACGGGAGGCGAGACAGTTTTGATGGCGAGAAATTACTTCGAAGCGTACGCCTTGCCTGTGTCAAACGTCCTTTACCTGGCGGTACTTTAGAAAAATTAGTCGAAGACATTGAAAGCGATCTTCAAGCACTTGGCAAGAATGAAATCCCAGCGTTTGTGATCGGGCAGACAACGCTTGCTCGGCTCAGAGAAATTGACCCTGTTGCATATGTGCGCTACGCAAGTGTCTACAGGGATTTCGATACTTTGGATGGTTTTATCAAAGAAATTCAGCAATACCAAATTAATGATGTCTCAGCTAATACTTCGTCTAGTCAACTTGAACTCATTCCTAATGAATTTGCTATACCTCGAAAGCCAAAAGCGCGTCGAGGTAGAAAACCGAGCATAAACGTTCCGAATGAGAAAGATAGGAACAACGCAAGTACGGATGATACAGAGTAATTATCCGTAGCAATAAATAAAAATAATCCTCCGATATTCGGAGTCCCGGACACTCATCTCCCCTGAGATGTCCATCGTACCCTCCTCCGCAGGCCCCTTCCGAAGCGCCACGGGAGTGGGCCAACGGGCCCCGTGGGAATCACGGGGCCCGCCCTTTATATCAATTCGAAACAAAGGAGCTCCAATGATTTCAAAAGCTCGTATAGCAATCACTTTAGGAGATCCAACTGGTATTGGGCCTGAGGTTGTAGCTAAAGCGCTTTCAAGTGAATCTATCTCTCAACTCGCGACGCCAATAATTATAGGTTCGGTAGATGTGCTAAATCGTGAATTTGAACGACTACAAAGTTCATTACAAGCCAAACTTATTGAGAGTGCTGATCAATCATTGCCAAATGGCAAAATTGGAGTGATATCTCCAATTGATAACCCACATTTAGTACATCTTCCGTTTGGAGAGATCTCGAATGAAGCTGGTGAAGCAGCGGTATCATGGGCACGAACTGCAGGAAAATTAGCCTTATCTGGAAAAGTTGACGCAATTGCGACCGCACCGATAAGTAAGGAGGCTGCTCGTCTTGCCGGGTACGAAGATTTCGGGCATCAGGAAATTTACCAACACCTTGCTGGAGTAGCCAGGGTTCTCACGATGCTGATAACAACCAATCTTCGAGTCGTACATTTAACTACTCATCATTCTCTCGCTAGATCCGTTGATTATGTCCACAAGCAAGGTATTACCGAAGCCATAGGCATGGTTGACCTTTTTCTAAAATCTTATGGCTTCACTTCCCCTAGAATTGGAGTTGCTGCATTAAATCCTCATGGTGGCGAAGGTGGGCTTATTGGATCAGAGGAAATCGACGAAATTTCCCCGGCAATTCAAGCGTCGGTAGAAAATGGAATACAAGCGTTTGGCCCAATTCCTGCCGACACTGTTTTCGGTCAGGCAGTCGAAGGCCAGTACGAAGCAGTACTTGCCATGTACCACGACCAGGGGCACATTGCGGTAAAAATGCATAACTGGGCCGAAAGCTTGACCCTGAATATTGGCCTTCCCTTTTTACGAACGTCCGTAGATCACGGCACCGCATTTAACATTGCAGGAAAAGGGATTGCCGATCCTACAGGAATGATTGAAGCCATTAATTATGCCGCAGAAGTTGCCAGCACTTCTATTTTGCCTGGCGCAAAATGATCAAAATAGGTTGCTGGTATACTCCCAGTGCAAACGGATCTAAAACCACGGGGGGAAAGTGCGAGTAGCATTTATTGGCGGAGGTGTCATGGCAGAAGCAATGCTCAGCAGGGCATTAGCTAGTGAAATTTGTTCCGCCGCCGATATTTATGTTACCGAGCTTTTAGATACACGTATAAACTATTTAAACCATCAATATGGCATTAATGTTAGTAATAAAAGAATTAACACTGAGACGTACGAAGGTTTAGTAGTTTTAGCAGTAAAGCCCCAGCAAATCACGCAAGTATATTCTGATCTTGGTGGTTCTTTTAACCAAAACCAGACAGTAGTTTCAATTGCTGCAGGAATTACAATAAATTCGCTAGTTAACGGCTTGCAGCATGATCGGGTTGTTCGAGTTATGCCCAATACTCCTGCTCAGATTGGGCAAGGAATGTCAGTCTGGACCGCAACTGAAAATGTGCCTATGCAAGATAAACAATATGTTAAAACCCTATTGTCCACATTGGGTAGTGAGTGGTTTGTAGAAGACGAAGATTTTATCGACATGGCGACTGCTATTTCGGGAAGCGGACCTGCGTATGTTTTTGCATTTATTGAAAGTTTAATCAACGCAGGGATCTCTATAGGCATGCCTTCTGAAATGGCAGAAACTCTTGTAAAAGAAACGTTCGCAGGATCTTCCAATTTAGCTAAAATATCCGAGCACAGTCCTTCTAAACTTAGAGAAATGGTCACTTCTCCCGGTGGTACTACAGCGGCTGCACTGCCAGAGCTTGTAAACGGAGGACTCGAAAACATTGTTGCTAACGCCGCAAAAGCTGCGCTAAATCGCGCCAAAGAACTAGGAAAACCAAATGATTAAAGAAATTGTTTTAACACTTCTCAACGTAATGACGTATGCGCTTCTAGCTTATGTCATACTTTCATGGCTGATAACTGCAAGAATTGGCGGGCAAACAGTAGCTCGTATATATATAAGTTTAGGCCAATTAGTAGAACCTCTTCTAACCCCTATCCGAAAAGTTGTACCTGTGTTCAGTTCAATCGATCTCGCGCCCTTGATTGCTTTCGTAATCTTACGCGTACTAAGTGCTTGGATTAATCGGGTTCTTTAAACGGAATAATTGTAATGGCTTTAGCCATAGTCACAGACTCCAATATTTCACTACCTAAACAAGTTTTTGAAAATTTACCTATTTTCATAGCGCCACTTGAAATCCATTTCGACGGGTGTTCATACATTGATGGGGTTGATTTAAATGCTGAGGAATTTTATCGGATAATCTCAACTCAAAAGAAGGCTATTACCACCTCTGCCCCTAGGCCTCAAGCCTTTTTAGAAGCATTCGAAAAAGCCAGTGACCAATACGATGAGATTATATGCATAAGTCTTTCTTCAAAATTAAGTGCCACCTACACATGTGCCCAGCAGGCAATTGACATTGCAGCAACCAAATTGGCAAGGGTAAAAATAAAACTAATAGACTCGGAGACGGCAGGGCTGGCACAAGGCTTGATGGTTTTAACTTGCGCCCGGCAGGCACAGCGTGGTGAAAGCTTAGACTCTATCGTAAAAAATCTACAGGAAACTAAGGATTCTTATAGCATGATTGGATGCGTCGGCTCATTGGATTACCTGGCCAAAAGCGGGAGAATTCCAAATATATATAAATGGATATCCAATCTAGCTAATATTAAGCCCTTAGTTCAGTTCTCTTCTGGAGAAATTAAGATGGTTTCACGACATCGAGGTATTTCGAAAGCTCTAAATCACATGGTAACTGTTGCCAAAACGAGCATAGGTGATGCCCCTGCTTTTGGAGCAGTAATGCATTCAGATGATTTAAAAAACGCTATCCGCTTATCTGACAAGCTCCGTTCTCAAATCGATTTTGAAGAGTTGTTTATTACTGAATTAACTCCTGTAATTGGAGCACATGTCGGTAATGGATTAGTAGGATGCGCCTTCTCTCCGATCTCGAAGCATTAGCGCCTTCTTTTAAGTCTAAAGGCCCTTTCCACACGCTCCCATCCTAAATGCTCATAAAATGGCTCACCTTCTTCAGATGACGTTAATACCAAATTAACTTCTTCTCCAGCCTCTTGCTGTACCAAATCGAGCATCCTCTTCCCTATACCCTGACCTTTTGATTCAATCGCTACTACAACCTCAGCAACTAAACAGTAGTATGAACCGTCACTAATCGCTCGACAAAAACCCACTAGTCGATTGTTATTTCTAACTGTGACCGTGATATTGCCATGATCTAGCATCCGCTGTACACGCTGAAGATCTTCGAGAGGGCGTAAAAATCCGCCCTCTATCAAGAGCTCCGCAACTTCCTTAGGTTCGGGAATTAAATCTAGGCTATAGGAAATTGTCATTAGTTAAATAACCTCAAATCTTAATTTAGACAAAATAGGAGATGTTCCTTATTGTTTGACACAGACAAATTAGAATCCTAGCATTCGATATTAAATAATATATTCATCAATTTCAGAAGAGGGTTTCATGACTGTAATTAATGTAGAGAAGGGCGACATTACCAAAAGCCCTTCTGACGCCATCGTGGTCAATTTATTTGAAGGTGTTGCGTCACCTGAGGGTGGTACTGGTGCGATAGACAAAGCGCTCGGGGGTGCTATTTCAGAACTAATCAAAGAAAAAGAAATTACTGGGAAGCTTGGGGAATCCACATTAATCCATACTTTAGGGAAGATTCCTGCTAAGCGCATTTTAATAATGGGTTTAGGAAAGCGAGAGAAATTTTCCACATCTGTAGTCCGTTCTATCTCTGGGCATGCTGCTCGATATCTCAGGCAAAAAGGAATTAAGCACGCTGCATCGATAACGCACGGTGCGGGGATTGGCCAGCTGGATACTAGTGATTCAGCTCAAGCAATCGCTGAAGGGGTAACTCTGGGGCTTTATGAATTCAAGAACTATCAAAGCAAAAAAAGCGAATCATCATCAAACGAGAAATCGTTGGAAAGCTTCACCCTAATAGAGCAGGACGAAGGAAGAATAAGCGCATTAAAAGCAGGCGTGGTGAGAGGAACGGTCATTTCCACAAGCGCACTGCTAGCAAGGAACTTAGTTAACGAACCTGCTAACGTGGTCAATCCCGTAAAAATGGCGCAAGTGGCGTCCGCAATGGCGCTGGAGGCAGGTATCCCGATTGAAATACTTGGACGCGAAGACCTTATGCAAAACGAGATGGGTGCAATGCTTGCGGTAAGCGCAGGATCAGCAAATGAACCTCAACTTATCATAATGGAATATCTAGGCGACCCGGAAAATCCTGAAAATAATATTGCACTTGTGGGCAAAGGGATAACTTTTGATTCCGGAGGAATTTCAATTAAACCAAGTGCAAGCATGTGGGAAATGAAAGGTGATATGAGTGGCGGAGCTTCTGTAATTGGAGCCATGAAAGGTATTTCTGAATTAAAGCCAAAAATAAATGTATATGGCGTTGTACCTGCTGTTGAGAACATGCCGTCAGGTACCGCACAGCGCCCTGGCGATATCATCCGTGCGATGAATGGAAAGACGATTGAAGTCGATAATACGGATGCTGAAGGCAGGCTGATACTTGCTGATGCAATTTCTTACATACGCCACACTAAAAATGTCAGGAGGGTTGTAGATATCGCGACACTCACAGGTGCGATAGTAATTGCATTAGGGCATGTAGCTAGTGGTGTAATGGGTACTTCGCAAACGCTTGTAGATGCGGTCTTAAGTGCATCAAAATCAACTGATGAAAAAATGTGGCAACTGCCATTATTCGAAGAATATAAGCGTCAGAACCATTCAGATTATGCTGATGTGAAGAATACCGGTGGAAGACCTGCCGGCAGTATTACTGCAGCTTTATTTATCGGGGAATTCACTGAAGGCGTCGAGTGGGCGCATTTGGATATAGCAGGTACATTTTTATCAGAAAAAACAACCGGGCATATGATCAAAGGAGCAACTGGAGTACCCACTCGAACTTTAATCAAATTAGTTGAAGACCTAGCACAAACATCCTAATAAGTTTGACCATGCGATTTAAGACCTATAACATTTCATTTCTTGGTGGGCGTGGTCGAGGGGTTAAGACGCCTGGTTGTGGCCCAGGAGATCGAGGGTTCAATTCCCTCCGCTCACCCCATTTATTCAGTCTTTTCAGCCTTTACTGAGTTGACTTAAACTCTGGCTCAACAAAAAAGACAAGTTGTCCGAGAGGGAGGAAATTCATGGGAAGATTAGAGAATAAGGTTGCAGTTATTGTCGGCGGTGGTCGAAATATAGGCAGAGCCACTTCTAAGCTTTTTGCATCAGAAGGTGCGAAAATCGCAATATTTGACCTAGATGAGGATAGGGCTGCTGCTGTAACAGAAGAAGTTGCTGAGCAAGGCGGTGAATGCATGTACGTCACCGGCGAGGTCCAAAAAGTCAGCGATGTCCAAAATATGGTAGCTAAAGTAGTCGCTCACTATGGGAAAATCGACGTTCTTATCAATTGTGCTGCCATCTCAGATCGTTCACCGATGCTTGAACTTGAAAATGATGAATACCATCGAGTGATTGATGTGACTATGAATGGCACTTACTACACCTGCAAATATGTATCCGAGCAAATGGTAAAGCAAGGGCATGGTGGATCCATAGTTAACTTCTCTTCAGGCTCCGCATTCCAAGGAAACACACGAAGAGTAGCGTATGACATGGCAAAAGGAGCAATTGTTGTGCTTACCATGGATATGGCTGCTCAACTAGCTCAATATGGAATACGTACTAACGCGATTGCCCCAGGCCAAACCGGATCTCAAGTTGGAGGTAAGATTGCCTTCGAGGATCGTCATTCAAATAACTTAGTAGGGGGAAGAGCGGGCTACCCAGAAGAACAGGCTAGCGTCGCGCTTTTCCTTGCAAGTGATGATGCAAGGCACTTATATGGCCAGACGCTCCAAAACGATGGTGGCAGCTCCATAGTCTAGCCAGATGAATTGAGGTAGAGATGGCCGAGGAATACAAAAAAGTTGCTAGGCGAGATGAAATCAAACCCAGTGAGTTGAAACTTGTCGATGTTGGTGAAAATCAAATCGTATTAACTGAACTTAATGGGGAAGTTATAGCATTCGATAATTTGTGCACTCATGAAGATTGCGACCTAGTTTATGGCGCGATCGACGAAGACAATGAGATTGAATGCGACTGCCATGGAGCGCGTTTCAACGTTTTAACTGGAGAGGTAACTTGCCCTCCTGCTGATATCCCTTTGCCGGTATACAAAGTGACAGTTAATGGCGATGAGGTCACTATCGGACCCAAGAAAAACTAATTAGTACGTCGAGCCAAGAGCAACACTCACAACTTGGCGCTCCAGTGAGAGTGCCAAGTCTTTAGCTAGCTCCAAATTTTGGGTTTCCCCTAGGGTAACAACAAAGGTTACTCCCAATAGTCGACCGATTGAAAAATCTACAATCGTAGAACCAAGAGTACCGTTGGGAATCTCATGAACTGCAAAAATGGACGCCGATTTGCCGTAAAAGCCTGAGAGTTCAACCTGTTCTGCGTGTATAAGCTCGTGCCCGTTATCGTTCAAATTCCCGACACTTCCTAAGAATTCTTTAAGGAAGATGTCATCAATCCATTCAGATGGGCCGTTATCAGTTTCAAATAAATGAATCACAGTGCCAACAGTTATCAAATCTCCATCAAGAGCAGTCTCAAGTTCTTCCGGAGCAAATTCGCGTACATACCCTGTGATCCTGCCACGAGCTCCAATTGATTCTACAGTCTGACCTGGAAAGCCGTGATCTGCCATCGTAGTGTTGTCGAGGATCCCTTCTCTCGCAATTTCAAATCCGGTTAGCTCGCTAGGCAAATCATCAATATCTAAAAGCATGTGTTCGAGATCTTCTTCGCGTACTGCGTCCGTAGCACGCTTTAAAGGGTCATCGCGTTTGATTTCTTGCTGTACCAAAAGACGGCTCCTAATAAATACTGAGTTTAGTTTATCAATAAATGTGACTAGAAACTAGCAAAAATAGTAGAATTGATGTACCGCCAGTAGCTCAGTGGATAGAGCATCGGTCTTCGGAACCGAGTGTCGGGGGTTCGAGTCCCTTCTGGCGGGCCATTTTTTAGATTCAAATCGCTAAGGGAACCCAAATTACTATCGCTCAGGAAATTTAAAGTCCTTAATCTGATCCGGATATGAAAAACAACAAAACTAATTATTTATTTTACGTATTACTCATCACCATCATGGGTTGCATTGTTGCGTGCGGAAGTGGTGCGGACAATGAAGAGAGCATCTCAAGTACCAAAAACCATACGTCTAAGCCTTCATCTGAAATCGAGATTAAAGCAAAGGAATCACCTTCGGTATCATTACCCGAACTAGGTGTAAAAGTTGAGTACTCAGATAAGGTGAAATTATGGGGCGAGAATTGCACGAATGACCCTTTTTATGGGACAGTCGAAATACCGATAATAGACTATTTTAAGGATTTAGAAGATAAAAGTTGGGACGTCGCTCGTAACGAAACATATACATTTCGAGATGGCGATAAAGTCATGAGAAACGGGCCATTTACTACTTGGTACTTCGAAATGTTCTTGCAAGATGTTTCAAGCAATGTCCCTAAAAAATTCGAATCGATTTCTTTCGGATCACATCCTGAGTACTTTTGGGAAGACTACGTTAATTATGTAGTTACCGTATGTGAAACATTCCATGGCCGAGATACCTTAAGGAACGCGGTACTCGCCCATTCCAAATTAATGAACTGGCGAACCAGCTGGCCGGCGCATGCTTCAAAATGGGAATCATTCCCATACATTGAAACGGGCCGTGAAGTAATCAAGGCACCTAGTCCCAGCGGCCTTGAACACTATACGAAATATATAACAGCATCAGGAGTCATTATTGTAGGAGGAGAAAAAGTACCAGCTCGTGCGATGCTGGCTGCCTATGATCGTGTGAATTATATGCTCTCTGCTCGACCAGAGTTTCACGACATTCTTAAAGAGAACAACGTCCGTATATCTTTGTTTGGACCAGGTTCAGGAAGCACAACCTCTGAACTACCAGAATTCGAAGGTGAAGACGAGCCGGGCGGAATGTCAATGGGAGTCACTGATGCTGCGATGACTGCCAACGCAGAGTGGTTGTGTTACCCGGGAAATCCAGATCGGGGTGGTGACCCTGTTATGCATGAATTAGTTCATTCACTTAACGGTATTGTCTTTGAGCAAATAAACGAGTTGTATTTCTATGAGCGAATACATGACCTTGCGCTGTCAGCTATCGACAAGGGAATATTTGCCACCAACTATACGCAGCACCTTCAGGATGGCGAAGAACAAGGTATACAACACTACGTTGGAGAGTACTGGGCCACGACAGTTGAAGGTTATTTAATGGACATGGAAGGATTTAAGAATTCGCACGACACGCATGAATGGATCAAGGAGAATGATCCTGAGTTATACGATTTAATTATCAGATATTTCCCTACTCAAAAATGGGACCTATGCACTGGGGAACTCAAGAAATGAAGACAATAAAATGGCGTGGGATTCCAGTAAATCTACCCAACAAGCGTCGTGAGTGGATCTTACTGCTAGGTGTTGAAGGCACTGTTTTGCTGGTGCTTGCTTACGCACTGATATCCAGATAAACCGATGCAACTAATGGTCGTTGTGGAAGAAGGACCTAGGATCGATTGATTCTAGGTCCTTCTTCCACAAGCAAATCAGATTAAAAGTATTCCGTCCTAATCCTTATCTCGTAAAGTTATGACTCCCAAAGCCCCTGATACGAAAAACATACCCATCCAGGTAACTATCCCAAGTACATCATTACCTGTGGTGAAAATACCAAACAAATGACCTATACCAATAATCACATAAAGAGATCCAATAACTCTGTGTAAAAGATCAGCGTACCGGTCAGCAAGCGAAATTCCGAACAGAGCAAAAGCAATACCCATGATCAATCCAACACCTTCAGTTAGATGGTAGCCAACAAGATATATCGCATTTGCAGATTCAACTGAGTTCGGATGAATTCCTAAAGCCCCAAAATTTAATCCAACTGACGCAGCCATCACCGCTATACATAGCGGGAAAAGAATTCCAGATGGTGTAGCTAATGCAGACCATTTAGTGCTTCCATCAGTTGATCGTGCTGACATTGAAAGTGTTCGCGACGACATTGAAAGGCCTGTAAAAAGCAAAATAATCCCAGTAAGAAACAAAACCATAATTGCTTTGCTAAATGAAGGATCTTTAACTAATGCAATCAATTCCCCCTCGGCAGTATCCTCGCCTACTGGCCATCCTATGAATGCTCCAAGTATGAGAATCGGACCAAGTATCAATAGTGTTCCGGTAAGATTCTTTGTGCTCATAATTACCTCCAATTAATTTTGTCAGAGACAAAATAATCTCAAAATGTTGATAAAACCAGCATGCATATCTTCATTTATGCGCCAATCGACTTTTCTTAAAGGAGGTTTTTAGCAAAATCAAACATTATGGCCAATGATTCGAGTGGGTTTGAGGGATATTGCTATACGCTTCTGTTCAATCATAACCTTGTCATATTCTGCCCAATCGGGATGCTCTTTACCGGCAGCTGCCCTATATATCCCCTGGAGAATCTGTCGTAGTTCCTCTGGGTCAGTATTAGTAGGAGTGGAGACTTCTGCAATTCCATCCAATACAGCAAAAGTCCGACGATCGGTGCTTATGATCATAAGTGCACACCGTGGGTCCCTAGTGAGGTTAAAAGCTTTAGCATTTCGAGATCGTGTAGTGAATACCAGACTGTTATCAATTTTTCCTACGGTCACAAGGCTTTGCTGCGGCATGCCGTCACGACGATAAGTAGTAAACACCACTACGTTATTCTGACTCAGCAAAGAATCTAAATCCTCAAGTGTTAGCATCACTACCTCCTAGAGTGCGTCGATACTAGGTGCGTGCTTGTACTTTGTCAAAAGTTTTTAAATTGGAAATCGATATCAATTTCGGTATTCTCTCTATATGTTGAGAATCCACATGCAAGTAGCTATGAAATCAATTCCCCTAACTGCCCTTGTTTGCTTATTAGTACTCATCCTCATTGGGTGCAATTCACATTCCGAAGAGGCTAGCCAAAAGAATACTAAAACCCAAACACAGCAATCCGGGCAAACTCAAAGAGCCAATAATCAAGAAATTGGCTCCAAAGTAAGTTCTGCAGAAGATGGAGGCCCCGAGGGTTCAGGTAAATCTAGTTCCAATTCAGTGGCAAATGAAGCAAGGCATGGCAATGCTTCTTCGCAATCCAAAGATTCCTATGGAAATAATAAAAATTCAGATGATCCTGTACGCTTTGAAACACCCAGTCTGGAAAATATCCTTATCCAAGACTTCGGGCCAATCGGCAATGAGAAAAATGCTTATGGGGCCATAGTTTTTAAAGACAATTTACCTGGGCTCATATTTGATGAATTTGGCAGAAAAGATTTGCATAATCCCTCTGCAGGATCATTGAATACTAGTTTTAAATTCAGGGCACCGCTAGAAACAATACTCGTCGCCCCTATCAGCGGCTCCATCACTTACATTGAGTGGCAGCCTAATAAAAACCATTCATCTGGCGATTGGGAAATACATATTAGCGCTGATACTTCCTCGCCATGGACGGTCATTATTGACCATCTTGTAAGCTTAGAATGCAGGCGTACCTCTAGCACAGTTGTTCCCTGTGAATCAGATCTCAACATATTAGGCAATCCTATTGATATCGGTGCGAAAATAGAAGCAGGTCAGCCTATCGGGTACATTGGTAACTGGCTTTACGACAATGATGGACCGACCTATGGGCATACCGAATTGAGTATTCTAAAGTACTCAGAAGACAGGAATAGTGCATCTGTTTATTGTCCAATCCCCTACATTCAACCAAGTAAACAAGAGTATTATGTAGATGCCGTAGCGGACTTAATGAAATTCTACGAGCAATGGGCTGGGGACGGAACGGTATATTTGGAAGATCAAATGCCATACCCCGGTTGCCTTTATGAAAAAATTGATTTAAACCCTGATGGCACTACTGTAGTTGAGAACTTACAAGGCTAAAAAGGAGCGTAGGCATTTATGCGATTTGTACTGATTTTGATAGTTCTATTCACTCTGGTATCCGCGTGTGGTAACTCAAACACACCAGATCAAAACACATCGACCGCATCAAGTAGCGAAGTTCCAAAAGAAATACCTGCTTCAAGTTCTTCACTTTCAAAGGAATCTGAAAATTCCAGCAGCCAAATAAGCAACTCTGAGCCCAAAGAACACGCGGACGCTGAAAAAACTGTATCCACTCAAGAAAAAGATGAACAAAAAGAGTTACCGACTCCAACTCCTAAGTCGGCCGTCATTGCTCCTACTGCTACTCCATTACCGGAAGTAGATAAAGATCAAATCGCGACCCCTACTGCCCAGCCAGAAGGATCTTCTCCACCAGCTAAGGCCACATCTACACCAACACCTAGCCCAAAACCGTTCCCTCTAGATGTTCAGTTCCCTCTCGACTTCAGCCCTTCAGGTAGATATCAGAATTTCTCAAGTTCTGCGCAAACAGCTTTCCAAAATGCAATAAAAGTCAATTTCGATAAGGCCACTCAAAAAGCCGGTGTTAGCGCTGCAGTATTTGACGGAACTCAATTGTGGACAGGAGCTGAGGGAAAGGCTTCATCAACAGACAAGATGACTGCTGAGACTCCAATGATTATTCGAAGCACTTCAAAGACAATTTTGGGGGCTCTTATGGTTTCCCAAGTTGATCGAGGGTTATATAGCCTGGATGACACCATAGAATCTTTACTTGCAAATCATCCTGATTACAGCCTGATCAATACCCCCAATGTAAATACTCAAGTCACTGTCAGGCAATTACTAACTATGACTTCCGGGATTTATGACTGGTCTAAACCTGCTGATTTGAACAGGCGAATGTCAATAATGGCAGATCAAAACTGGAAACCTGCAAATAACCTAAAGCAAATTATCAAAAAATTTACCAGTCCAGGATCCTATAACTATTCGTATGCCAATAGCATACTTCTAGGTTTGATCGCATCTCATCTTGAGAAAAAAGATTTGAACGATATATACCAAGAACAGTTTTTCAAACCTTTAGGAATTACAGCCGGGCTGCTTCCTGAAATAGCAACGCCAGAGAATACCGCGATTGCTCATGATGATCTATCTCTTTACCAAGGAGGAACCGGCTTTGGTGCTCTGAACACCGGGTTAGCGGGGCAATTCTACGGGTTAGATCCAAAAATTAGCTGGGCTGGTGCTGGAATAGTATCTACACCTGAAAACATTGCTCGGTGGGGTTATGAGCTCTATAGCTCGTCAGGTTCCGCGGTCTCCCCTTCTGTCCGTACTAAATTAATTGAAGCTATGACCGTTCCTACGGATCCTGGGCTCACTAGCTTGGGAATGCATACTTATGGCTACTATATGGGTACAGGTGAAGTTACTCTGCCGGATAAGTCATCCCTGAAAGTCTACACTCACCCAGGCGGTGGTGGAGGCCGAACATCTTGGATTTACTACTCACCTCAGTTGGATGTATCCGTATCATTACTCGCAAATTCACAAATGCTGCATAACCCTGGGAGTTGTGGCTATAAAGGCCAGATCTTCATGACTAATGGAGAATGCATGGCAGGGAGCATTTTCAATGCACTCAAGAAATAGACGTATTTAATATATAAAACGGTAATTCTCTATTCTCGAAGAAGGACTTTATAGTTAATTCAATTTCTAAAGAATCATTAACTACTAATTTTACTTTGATAAAGGGTGTTACTTGTTCTAAGTACAAGTATTTATATGCACCGTACTGCGGGCTTGGCCCAATACGTCCGAATTTTTCCCAATACGGTTTGGCCGTGGCAGATAATGCATACGACATACAATCACAAGTGTTAACCCATCCTGGTACCATCAGGCAATCGTACAATCGCGACCGCTAAGCAAGTAATAGGCAATTGTCTTAACAGCGCTAAAGGATTAGCGGTGGAGTTTGCTGACTCCATGATCAGAGCGCCCTGAATCATCCAGGACCTCGTCCCATTCAAAGACTTTGCCTTTACCTTCGCGGTTAATCATGAATTTCTTTGCTGACAAAGGTTCTAGTAGCTCGCAGTAAATTTCGATTCTGTTTCCGTCAGGATCATTTATATAAAAAGAGCGAGTGTATCCGTAATCTATCATTGGTAGAATTTCCACGCCTTTGCTAACAAGATCATCATGTATAGCTTTAAGTTCTTCGGTTCCACCTTCAATCACGAATGCAACGTGACCCAATCCTAATGTACCGCGAGTATGCTCTCCTCTCGCTTTAAACAAACCTATGTCATGATGCTGCCGTCCAAATGACATAAATGCGCCTGGGTTTTCTTCCCATCTGGTGACTTCCATGCCCAATTTATCTCTATAAAATTCGACTGCTGTAGCCACATCACTAACATTCAAAACTGTATGACCAACTCTTTCAATCCGAGGCATACATACCTCCTTTGATATCAAATTATACTCTTCTAAGTCATTGAAATTATATTCGAAAAATCAAAGTTTCAAGTTTATTTAGTCTAGCAACCGTCCCGCATTTGGTACCCGAACCGAACATCCTAGTAAGCGCATAATGTACCAAATACTAGCCTGTATGCCCCCTACAACAGGAATTCCTAAGTCTTTTTCCAATCTCAAGATGGCAGGCATTACTCTCCATGCGCCTCCAAATAGGTAAATTCCGTCACATTTTTTGTGTACCGAAAGTGCCTCAAGGGAAAATTCATACACTTGCTCTGGTGTAATCCTGTCAGCATGCTCAAACGCAGATTGAATTCCATTCATTGCAAGTACATTGAATCCTGCATCTGAAAGATATTTGGTAAAAACTTGATTCTGCTCTTCAGGGGTATAAGTTATACCCACCAAATTATTTATATTTAAAAATTTGAGCGCATTTGTTAAAGCCTGTGGTGCAAATGCCACAGGGATTTCATATTTTTCAGTAAGTTCAAGAGAGAGTTCTTCAGCTTTTTGGTACCCGAGGATCATTGAAGGCGGAGCACCTTCAACATAAATAGCATCTACCTCAAGTTCTGCAAGCTCTTCAATACGCTCAAGCACCGGACTCAGGATTTTTTTAAACTCAGATGTTGAACCCTGCCTGACACCTGCATGCATCGGAATGACACCAACACCTTCCGGGAGGTAACGGATTGTTTCCTCTAACGATCCGGGTCTGTAGGTTGGCTTGATTAAGCCAACCGTTCCTTTGACCCCATACGCCCATCGTCTATCAGTATCATTTTGATTCATTGGTATTAAAACCTACGCTTATTTAACCCCACTTAGCACCACCATATATATCCAATGCCGTGCCATTAACCCACTCAGCGGCGTCAGAAGCGAGGTAAACTGCAGCATTTGCAACGTCCTGGGGCGTTCCAAAGCGCTCTACTCCAATACCCATCCGAATGCCATCAAGGACCTCTTCTGTTCTGCCTTCACGTATGACGGGAGAGTCAATAAACCCTGGATTTATGCAATTTACTCTTACAAGAGGAGCCCATTGCGTAGCCATTGCCTTGGACAAGTAGATCACCGCTGCTTTAGTGATGTTGTAGACGGTCATATGCGGAGGACCCCAACCCCCCCAGCCACGACCTACACCGCCCATGGATCCCATATTTATTATGGTCCCCCCACCTTGTTTTTGCATCTGCGGCACCACCAAAGCAGATGCTCTTATGAGGCTTTTCACATTGAGATCTAGGCAACCCATGATGTCCTGATCAGTAAGATCTAAAAGAGGAGCTCTTTTGAAATCCTCAGCCACTGCGCCCCCGGCATTATTTACTAGAACATCAATTCTTCCATAATGCTCGATGGTTTGCTGTACCATAGCCTCAAGTTGAGCCGAATCCCTGACGTTCGTTGGCACAGTAAGGCAATCTCCACCCTCATTTTCAATTTCTAGCCTTATTGCGTCGAGTTTCTCAGGTGTCCGTGCTGCAACAACAACTTTCGCACCATTCCTCGCGTATTCAAGCGCAATACCTCTGCCTATGGTTTCACTACCACCCGTTACGATAGTAACTTTCCCATTTAATGAAAAATCTACTGGCTTGCTCAATTAGAGCCTCCTCAAAAATTATTATTAATTCCTTATGGTGTAGTTCCTGCTGCAGTTAATCGTCGTTTTGCCTCTTCGTAGAGATCAGGAATTAAAGGGCCTTTCGATGAAGCATTAAGGTTAGCCTGCAGATGTTCGATATTCACTGTCCCAACGATATTAGTGTTCATATGTGGGTGTGATTCAGTAAATCGGATAATGAATTCCATTCGGGATTGCCCATGGTCGAGCAAATCATCCATCCCAGCCTTTTCCCACACATCAAGTAATTCAGGATTTCTCTCAGCTGCTCTTTGCTCTTTGCTTGGCGCACCACGCGCAGCTCCACCACGAATGATAGTTCCTGCACCTGCACCAGATGCCATTGATATCAAATCTTCATGCTCTCTTTGTGAAGCAGAGTACGGGATTTGAAAAGCGTCAAATGCTCCCATCTCTATATGATCAGCCAAGTTAGGTATTGTACCTGACATACCTAAAAATCTTATCTTGCCCTGCGCCTGCAGTTCTTTCATTGTCCCTATCGTGTCATTCTCATCCAAAACTTGTTTACTCGGTGTCATATGCACCTGAAGCAAGTCCAAATAATCAGTGTTCAAACGCTGGAGGCTCTGCTCTACACCTGCAACAATATTTTCTTTTGTATATAAATGAGGTCCTCCGCCCCGCTCATTCGCCTTGTCAACCGGGCTTGGCACTATGCATCCGCATTTACTTGCCAGGAAGTATTCGTCTCGACGATGTGATATATGACGACCTATACGTTCTTCACTCATTCCGTAATCGATGGACGTATCGATATAATTTATTCCTAAATCCAATACAGTGTTTAATATTTTCGCAGCATCTTCTTCAGAAACGTCACGGCCTCGAGGTAAACCTCTTAGTTCCATAGCTCCATACCCAAGGGTTGTAACTTCTACACCAGTACGTCCCAATACGCGCTTATTTAAATTTGGCATCTCAACTCCCTTTTCTTTCAAGCGAGTATAGCAATCACGAGTTGCTTCCTCCATCCCAAAAAGGAGCAAAGGGATTTAGTGTTTTACGAATTGACTAAACCGATTACAATCAGTCTATGACTACCCAAGGTTATGTTGGCCAAAGCGTACTAAGAACTGAAGATGAACGTCTCCTTAGAGGAGCGGGTAGCTTCACCGCGGATATTCATTTAACTGGGCTCCTCCATCTTGTTATAGTACGAAGCCCTCACGCACACGCGAATATATTGAATATTGATGCCTCTGCAGTTTTAGCATCATCTGGTGTAGTAGGTGTGCTTACTAGCGATGATCTTCAAGAAGTAGGTTGGCTCAGTAGTATCGGTAGGCCTGGGATGGAAATTAAGCAAGGTGGAGACCATCCTATTTTGGCTAATGGCCGTGCTCTTTATGCTGGACAGCCGGTTGCAGCAGTTATAGCTAACAGCCTGGCTGAAGCTATAGATGCATCCTTAGAGTTTGACATAACCTATGAACCTTTACCTGCGGTAAATGACCTTGAAGAGGCATTAAGCAATAAGTTCGCTCCTCTACATGAAATTATGGGCGACAATATCTGTGCTTATCAACGCACAGGTGGCGGCAATGTAGAAGCAGCATTTGAAAGTGCTACAAAAGTCATAACAGGGAATTTCCACGTTCCTCGTATTGCTCCAATGGCTATGGAAGGCAGAGCCTGCATTTCCAGCTACGATTCGAATTCTGGAAATTTAACTTTTTATTCCTCAAATCAATCGGCCCATGACATAGAACATCATTTACACGAAATAATTACTGTACCTGGGCATATACGGGTGTTCGCGCCAGACGTAGGAGGCGGCTTCGGTCATAAGCATCATATTTACCCAGAAGAAGTATGCGCTATTGTTTACTCAATAAGATCGGGGCTTCCGGTTAAATGGGTAGAATCCCGTAGCGAAAACATCCATTCTTCGCACTCACGTGGATTAGAAGCTTCCTTAAGTGCAGCAGTTAATCCGAATGGGAAAATACTTGGCCTCAAAGGTCGTTTTCTTTCAGATATGGGCGCATTCTGGATCAGTGGGGCATTCACTTCACCTGATAATGCAGCTAAAAGGATAACCGGCCCATACGATATTCAAGCGTATGATGGCGAACAATTCTGCTTAATGACGAATAGGCCGCCAATGACTTCCTATCGAGGGGCGGGACAACCAGAAGGCACTTTCTGCATGGAAAGACTGATGGATTTAATTGCAAGGGAATTAGATATTGACCCCATTGAAGTGCGGCGGGTTAATCTCATAAGCCCTAAGAGTTTTCCGTATAAAACTGTGGCAGGAATACCGTATGTCGATGGTGATTATGAACCAGTTATCGATAGAGCCATTGAAAAAAGCCAGTATCAAGAACTTCTTAGGCAGAGGGATGAAGATAGAAAGTCAGGTAAATTAGTTGGGGTCGGAGTTGCTATTTCTACAAAAGGTTCTGGGGGGACTGGTGGCGATGCAGCTCGTTCCAGTGCAGCAAAAATCTCTATCGATCGTGATGGAGGAGTTTTGATTGCTACTGACATTTCGCCACATGGCCAAGGCAATGCAACTACTTTTGCACAAATTGCTGCAGATACTTTGGGCGTTGTAATTGAAGATATCACTGTCCAGTGGGGCGATTCCCATCTGATAGAACCATTTGGGCCCGGAGCAGGTACTTATGCGAGTCGCGGATTGGTAATAGGAGGTCATGCAGTACATCAAACTGCAGAGCAATTACGTGAATCCCTAGTGGAAACGGGAGCAAGGGTTCTCGAAACCAGTAGCGCTAATATCCGTATATCATCAGGGCGAATTCATTCGATTCAGGATCCCTCTCACTATCTCTCTATCGGGCAAGTTGCATGCATGATAGGTGATGAGTTTAACGGCTGTGAACATTATTCCACTTTCACTTTACCTCCAGGAAGCTTCGCCTTTGCTATGCATGTGGCGTACGTTGAAATAGACATAGAAACTGGGCATGTACAAGTCAAGGACTTTACTGCCGTACATGATGTTGGGAATTTAATTAATCCAATGATTGTAAATGGCCAAATACATGGTGGGATAGTCCAAGGTTTTGGAGAAGCGATGCTAGAGGGAATTTCATATGCTGAAGATGGTCGGCCTAATGAATGGTCTTTCATGGATTACTCAATGCCTTTGGCGGAAGATTTACCTAAAATGAAAATTGAAACATATGCGACCGAAGCAAGGAATGGTGCTCTAGGAGTTAGAGGCATTGGGGAAATGCCATCCGTCACTGCTCCAGTAGTGCTTGCAAATGCAGTACATGACGCACTCAGCAGCATTGGCGCTTCAATGGTTGAAATTCCTTTGTCGCAGGAAAAAGTATGGAAAGCTATTAATGCTACAAGCGGAAAAGCTGCTGATTAATGCGTCCGAAGACTTGCAAATATCTTTAATGAGGATGAAGATGCACTCATGCGAATAGGCGAATTTGAACTACTCGACTCAATGCCAGAACTGCGTAATCCTCACATTATTGCAACTCTTACTCCTTGGATTGATGCAGGAAGCGTGGGCTCACTTAGCGTAGAACGCTTAGAGCGATTCATGGGAGCAGAAGATCTCGGAGGTCTTGTAAAACCTGGACGCTATTTTGACTTCACTCGCTATAGGCCAGTCATGTACTACGAAGATGGCAAACGCCAAATGCGTATTCCAAATGCCGATTTAAGATGGGCAAAAGGTCCTAATGATCACGATTTTATTTTTCTTCACATGCTAGAACCTCACTCCAATTCAGAGGAATATGTTGATGCATTAGTGGAAGTTATTCAGCATTTAAAAGTGCAGCGATTCTGTAGAATTGGTGCTATGTATGATGCCGTACCTCATACACGTCCATTGTTAATCATGGGAACCTTAAATGGTCAACCAATGGAAAACTATGAAGGCATACAAGGAAATCGACGACGCCCGTACCAAGGACCTACTTCAATAATGAATTTGGTAAGTGAGAGGCTTGGGCAATCGGATATTGATCACATGATGCTAATGTGTCGCCTACCCCATTACGTAGAGCTTGAAGCTGATTTTGCAGGCCGTACTCAAATGCTCAAGGTTATCTGTTCACTCTACGATTTACCTTCGGAATACCACATTAGTAGACGTGATACCCAGCAGTACGACAGGGTTACTGCAGAAATGGAAAAAAACCCTCAAGTTAAATCCTTAGTTGCTCGACTGGAAGCTGACTACGATGCTCGTCGTCAAAGAAGAAACCCCGGTGACGGCAAGGAATCAGCTGATACGTTACCTCCCCTTCCCCCATCCGTCGAAGAGTTCCTTGGTGAACTCACAAGTCTGAATGACGGTGAAGGTAATTAATTTGTGAGCCCCAATAGGGTCTCATCTAACCTAAATGAACCACCACCAAATCCAAGATTTTTCTATGGATGGGTTGTAGTTGCCGTACTAGGAATAATAGGCGGGATTAGCACTTTCATCGGAGTTGGAAACTTCGGGGTATTTGTTGTCCCAATGAGTGAAGATCTTGGAGTAGGCAATAGTTATTTTGGCTGGGCACTCTCTGCAAGACTTTTCGGGTTTGCTATTTCCGGTCCATTAATAGGACGTTGCATAGACAAATATGGCACTCGGCTTCCTCTTGCTATTGGTGGTTTTTTATTTGGCGGTAGTGCGATCGCATTCTTTTTCATAGAAGCCGGTTGGCAAATGATAGGTATAACATTATTTGCTGGCATCACTGGGTTTTGGGGAAGCAGCACACTCTATTTAACAGTCCCTATAGCTAAATGGTTTGTTAAAAAAAGAGGTAGGGCAATGTCTCTATTCTTCCCTTGTGTCCCTTTAGGAATTGGCCTAGGCAGTCCCGCCACACAGTTGGTTATCGACGCGTTCGGATGGAGAGGAGCTTGGCTAGTACTAGGTGTGGTTGGGGGATTAAGTATCACGATTCTTTCACTTGTTTTTGTTAGAAATGATCCTAGCAGCATAGGGTTACTGCCTGATGGTGAAGTCAAGTCCATTGGAAATGCCCAATCTGCTAATTCTTCTATTGACGAATATCCTTGGACTCTCCGGGAGGCAATGGCGACTGGTGCGTTCTGGAAAATCAGCGCTTCATACGGGCTCTTAATGGCAGCAATGGGATCGGTCGGAGTATTTTGGATTCCATTTCTTCGATCGATAGATATAAGCCCGCATATAGCGGCATTAGCTTTCTCAACTCAAGCCTTCACGCAAGTGATCGCTGCAATACTCATCGCACCTTGGATAGACCGGATTTCGCCTCGTTATCTTGCGATGTCTGGCTTTACAAGTGTAGCTATTGCATTGGTAATAGCAGCCAATGCATCTGAGGCGTGGCATGGGTTCCTTGGAGCAACGCTTATTGGCCTAGGAATCGGTACTGCTATGTTAATGCAAACACACATATGGCCAGTCTATTTTGGGAGAGTAAATATTGGCGCTATCAGAGGAGCTGCGACACCAATAACGCTTGTAATGACAGCTATTGGTGCCCCAATACTAAGTATCCTTTTCGATAATTATGGATTTGCGACAGGATGGGTAGTCGCGGGGGTGGCCCTAACTGTTGGAATTGCACTATTGCTGATTTCGCCCAAGCCATTCATCTCCGTACCTGGTAAAAACAACTCTTAATGGAATCGAGATGGTGAAAAAATAGAAATATCGTTTGAAGATTCTCGATATTCTGCTAAATCAGCCATAACTTCGCCCACGGTACTGCAAAATTTAAAACCATGTCCTGAAAAACCTGCAGCATACGAAACTTGTGGGTATTCTTGGTGCAATCCGATAACAAAATTATGATCAGGTGAATTTGTGAACATGCAAACAACCATTCTTAGCATCTTTCCTTCAGCTGCAGGAAAATGATTACGTGTAAATGACCGAAGCATCTCTTCATCCTCTTGCCGAAAGTCACGGTCAAGATTATCAGGATCTGAAATTTCTCCAACATGGTGGAATTTCCCTACTTTGTAGCCAGGAACACCAAAAGCTGGAAACCCATAATATTCTTCCTCATCTGAAGTAATTATAAATACAGGAAAGTTAGCAGGGCTAAACATTTCAATATTTGATGGCTCAAACCATGCAACAACCTGCCGTTCAGGAACCGCAATCGATTCAAGTTCTGGAATAAGCTTTCCTGCCCAGGCTCCCGCCGTAAATACCAAGGCATCAGCATAGTATTCTGCTTGATCAGTAATAATTTTAACTCCCGAATCGACAGGCTCCCAATGTATTACTCGCTCTCCTTCATGTATCTGAGCGCCCCATTGAGCAGCGAGCTTAACATGGCCCTCTATACATTTCTCAGGAACCAAAAACCCACCGTCTTCTTGAAAAACTGCCATCATATCTTCTGGTAATTGGTATCCTGGGAATTTTTTATGCAGCTCCGAAGAGGTAAAAATTTGATGTGGAATATTTTGATCAATACAGGCACCTAAGGTATTTTGAAAACCACTAGACTCTGGTAATCCTGCGTGAACAGAACCTGTAATATGCAGTATTTTTTCTCCCATTTCTGCTTGCAAAGTTCCCCAAAGTTCATAAGCTCTTTTGCCAAACGCTACATACTCGGGACCTTCATGGTATGCAAGACGAATAATGCGAGATAAACCATGAGACGAGCCAAGTTCATGTGCAATCTGAAATTGTTCGATCCCGAGAACTTTTTTCCCACGTTTTGCTAATTGGTAGACAGTAGCACTACCCATACCGCCAACGCCAACAACTATTACGTCATATTTTTGAATAGCCATAATCTTTTTCACCTCTAAATATATCAAAACTGTTGCCGTTGATTAACAGTGGATGCTAACATCCGGCCCTCCGAGGCATGCATATATAATGCCACGGAACTTTACGATTGATTTTGGGAGGACCGCTCATGTCTTGGGCAAAACAAATTTCTGGGCTCCTAGTTTTGAGTGCAGCATTAATGGTTGCAGTAGTTGCGTGTGGAGGAGATGATCCCACACCGACTCCTAAACCTGCTGCAGCTGCTCCGGCCGCATCGGCCCCAACTGCAACACCTGTACCTGCAAAGCCTACAGCCACACCAAAGCCGGCTGCAAAAGAAGAAGCTCCGGCACCAACTGCAACTCCGGTACCTGCTTTTGATGCAGAAAGCTACTTCAAAGGTAAGACCGTGAAAATTATTGTTGGTTTTTCTCCTGGTGGAGGATATGACACCTATGCAAGATTGATTGCAGCGACCATATCTGATTACATTCCAGGTAAGCCTCGAGTAATAGTACAGAACCTACCTGGTGGTGGTGGCCTCAGAGGCCTGCAGACAGCAATGGCTGCCAAGCCTGATGGGCTTACAGCGGTGACCATGGCAAATAGGTGGCCTGCTCGGGAAGCTGCAGGAGAGGACGTCAAAGGTTTTGACCCTTACACTGCCGAGTATATTGGTACTCCTAGCTACACAAACAAATGGACTGCGCTTTGTGTAAGGTCTGATGTTGCAACGAACTGGGAAGAAGTAGTCGCCCTTGGTAGGAATATCACAACAGGTACTTCTGCCCCTGGTGGTGACATGATCGGTGGTGAGTTTGTTTCTTCAATCGGCCTACCCGTTAAAGTAATTTACGGATATGAAGGTACTTCAGAAGTGCTTGCCGCAGTAGATCGAAAAGAACTAGACGCTACCACAAGGTGCCCTGGTGAATTCTGGCTAAGCCTTTACCCTGAATGGGAAGAGCAGAAGATGCTAAAGCCTCTATTCTACTGGAAAGATCCTATTCCTGAAGCTGAATTAACCAGAATGGGTGTTACGGGTTCAGTGCCTCATGTGTTTGACGTAACAAAGGCCAATGCAGAGCAGCAAGCAGCTTTCAATCTAGCTGAAAAGTTAGAATCTATGACAAGGATGTACACTCTGCCTCCTAAAACACCTAAGGACATTGTCGAAACATGGCGTTCAGCATTCAAATCTACTTTGACTGATGCGAAGTTCGTCGAGCGCGCCTCGCAGCTTGAACGTGAAATTAATTACGGTGACCCTGAAGATTTCGTTGCAGCCGTACAGGCAGGAAAGGGATTGAGTACTGAGGGACGAGAATTGTTCAAAGCCCTCTATGGATTAAAGTAAATCCTTCTCTACTCAAATTAGAGTGAAACAAGGGCAGCATTTGCTGCCCTTGTTTCTTTAATGTTTTTTAGGTGTTGACTTGGAGTCGATACGCACGTAGTTTACGCATGTTTTAAAGTTCTCTTATCAATCGAGGTTTAAGTGGACGGAGATTTTCTTAAAGCTGCCCTTGACGGCGCGGATCAATTATTTTCTGTTGGACCGATGATTGCATTTGCAATCATGATTCCAATTGCTCTCATTTCCGGGCTGATGCCTGGAGGCGGTCTCCCATTCCTAGTTGTGGTTTTATCATTCGCAACTGAACTAGACCCATTTATCGCAATGCCGATGGTAATTGGCTATATGGCTGCAAATGACTTAACGGAACCAATCCCATCTATCCTTCTAGGCATACCAGGTGCACGATCATCGCAAGCAACAATTCTTGATGGATACCCTCTTGCCAGGCAAGGCCATGCAGGCCGTGCATTAGGTGCCGCTTACACATCCTCGTTAATTGGAGGAATTGTAGGTGGACTAGCATTGTTCATGGTATTGCCATTTGCCCGAGAGCTACTGAAGTTATTCGGTTCTCCAGAATTTTTCTTACTCTCGTTTCTGGGGATAGCATCTGTGGGTATAGTCAGTGCTGGAGCTATGACGAAGGGGATGCTCACCGCATCATTAGGCCTATTAATTGGCATGATAGGTTTTGTGGGAGTAGCTGCTACTGAGCGTGCTACTTTTGGCATTCAATACCTTTACGATGGGATTCATATCGTTCCTGTAGTCGTAGGGTTATTTGCAATTCCTGAAATCGCAGATCTTATCATTTCCGACAAACCGGTTGCTAAAGATCGCTTATCTGAGATGCTGAAAGAAGGAAATAAAGATGTCTATTTAGGTATGCGCGATGCGCTTCGTCATAAATTCCTTATTGCTCGCTCTGCTCTCATTGGTGTTTTTATCGGTGCAATGCCTGGATTAGGACCTACCCCAGCACATTGGATTGCTTACGCTCAAGCGAGACAGACAGAGAAAGGGGCTCGCGAAACATTTGGAACTGGGGATATAAGAGGTGTTATAGCTCCAGAGGCTTCGAATAACGCTACAGACGGTGGAGTGCTAATGCCTACGGTACTTTTTGGTATACCAGGTAGTGCTCCTATGGCCATAGTACTAGGATTTTTAATTCTCGTTGGTATTACACCAGGGCCCAATATGGTAAATGCCGATCTTGATCTAACCATTTCTCTCGTCTATGCAATTATTCTAGCGAATATCATTGTTGTCCCCATAGTTTTAAGATTCTCTGCATTACTCACAAAAGTTGCTGCAGTGCCTCCAAGAGTATTAGCTCCATTAGTAATTGGTATTGTCACAATCTCTGCTTTTCAAGCCACTTATAGCTATCCAGACCTCATTGTGGTTGGAGCCTTCGCGTTGTTGGGCATGTTCATGAAAGCATTTGCATGGCCACGCCCGCCAATTCTTATAGCAATTGTTCTTGCAGGTCCTTTGGAAAAATACCTAAGCATTTCAATCCAATCACGTGGAGCATCTTTGCTCTGGCAGCCAGCATTCATAGGAATAATTATTTTTGTTGTAATTGCAGTTTGGTTCGCACTTAGAGTTCAAAAAGGCACGCAAGCGTACTCCGAGACTGTTGAAAAAGAAGGCAATGATGAGTAGCGATAAGGATAAGACTAATCAAGAAAGAAATATTTCATGGACATCCATTGAAATAATCGGTGAGCTTATTCTGCTTGGCTTTATGATGGTCCTCATTATTGCTTACTTAATTGAACTTCCTGAGATTAAATGGGCTGGAAGATACCTTCCGCTTCTCGCAATAACAATGGGATTACCATTCTGGTTCCTGAGGGTAAGAACTGTACTTGCTAGAAAGTCAGCATTACAGCAAGGAATGGTAATGGATCTTGGATTCAAGCTTGGTGAAGACCCCAGCGGGGAGAAGCAGCGAGCAATACTATACATAGGGTCAATACTCGGACTTTTCATCTTAGTTTGGGTAATAGGGTTTCATATCGGGCTTCCTGCATGGGTGGTTGGTTATTTAGTTGTTTATGCCAAGATGAAATGGCGCTACGCATTAATAGCAGGAATTGGGTTTGAAGCATTTATCATCGCTATCCTTGATTTAACAATAGATATTGGATGGCCTGAGCCTCTCATCTTCAAATTGATTAATATTGCATACCCTTTCAACGATATGTTCAGCAGAGCTTTTTAGGAAAGGGAAATAATCGGATCTAGCAATTCAATTTGAATGGTGATTTGATTTCAAAGGAGAAAAGTAGCATGGCTGATCGAAAACCCGTTCCATATAACGATTTACGTGGCTATCTGAAATTGCTTGAAGACAAGGGCATGCTTGTCCGAATTTCTGCTGAAGTTAACCTCGATGGAGAGCTCGGAGCAATAGCATATCGAGATCTTGTAAGAGATGGGCCTGCGCTTTGGTTCGACAACATAAAGGATTACCCTGGAATGCCTTTGGTCGCAAATATTATGTATAGAGAAGATCAACTGGCACTTGCGCTCAATGGTGAAGCAGATTGGGCTAATCTCCGGGACATCATCCATGAAGGAATGCAAGACAGGACTGCGAGCAACATCGTAGAAACTGGTCCTGTAAAAGAAGTCAAAATCATGGGGGAAGATGTTGACCTCGACATGCTACCCACACCTCGTTGGCATGAGGAGGATGGCGGACGCTATATTGGCACTACGGCGGGTTTTGTCACAAAAGATCCATTAAATGGAAACCTTAATATGGGTCAATATCGCTCAATGATCATAGACAAAAATACTACTACCGTAGAAATCATGGGGGATTGGGAAGTAGGTGCAAAACCACCCCAAGCCTCCAACTATGGTGGCGTAGGTGACCGCAATGGAGTTGTTCATATACTAGAAAATGAGGAAAAGGGGCTGCCCACCCCATGCGCAATAGTACTGGGTATGGACCCCCTATTGACTCTTTCATGTGGAACTGCAGTTCCGCATGATGAAAATGGGCACGGAGAATATGAAGCTGCTGGTAGCTGGGCTGGTAGACCAGTTGATCTTGTCAAATGTGAAACTAGTGACCTGATGGTACCGGCTAACGCAGAAATAGTGCTAGAAGGAGAAATTGTCCCTTACGAGCGAGTTAACGATGGTCCGCATGGAGAGTCTACAGGCTTTTATAACCAGCATCCTTCTACATTTATGGTCAGGATTAAAGCAATCACTCATCGGAAGAATCCAATCAGCTTCGGCCTTATCTGTGGTCGTATTGAAGACTACCCCCGACCACTAATGCGCTCAAATACCTTACTTGATGTACTTATAGCAAAATCTGGATTGACCAATATTAAGGAAGTTTTTTTTCCTGATGCAGGAAGATCAGGTTTTCTCATCATACGTGCACAAATCACAAACCCTGAGCAACCAAAGCAAATTATTGATGCTGCATATGAGCATATGCGGTATCGTTGGGTTATAGTCGTCGATGAGGACTGTAACGTAAGAGATTGGAATGATGTACTTTGGCGTATTGTCTCGTCAGTAGTCCCAGATCGAGACATATATCGAGGGAAGGAATATGAATATCGGACACCTCATCCGGGTTCAATTGAATTTGTCCCGCCAACGTACGGGATGGCGTTTGACGCAACCTTTGAATTCAAAGAATATGAGCACCCTCGTCCAGGCGTAGCTCAGCCAAGTATGAAGATGATGGAGCATGTTGCTTCAAGATGGAAAGATTTCGGGCTTAGTTAATTTTTTAAGTGGAGGGCAGAGGTGACAACCTCAGAAAACAGAAAAGCAGTATCGTACAAAAGTATGCGCGAATTTATGATGATTCTTGAAGAACGAGGTCTCTTAAAGCGTATTAATGCAGAGGTAGATTTAGATTTTGAGGTTGGAGCTATCAGCTACCGATCTCTGACTCGCACGGGCCCTGGTTTACTTTTTGAAAATATAAAGGAAAACCCTGACAAGCAGCTTGTCACAAACATCATGTATTCACTTGATCAGCTTGCTGTAGCATTTAACGGCCCGAAAGATTGGGTTAAGTTGCACGATATAGTCAAGGAAGGCATGGCAGACCGTCTGCCTAGCGTCAAGGTAGATGATGGTCCTGTTAAAGAAGTGAAGATTTTTGGCGAAGACGTAGACCTCGCCGAAATCCCCACTCCGTTGTGGCACGAGTTAGATGCCGGGCGCTATATTGCCACCACTGCAGGCGTCATAACAGTGGACCCCAAAACAGGTGCACACAATATGGGGCAGTATCGATCAATGATTATTGATCGCAACCACACCACAGTAAAAATCCAAGGAGATTTTGCGGTTGGCGCCAAACCTCCAACAGGTTCTACTTACGGAGGAGTCGGAGATCGCAATAGCGCTGTGCATATCTTAGAAAACGAAGCTTTAGGTAAAAACACTCCATGTGCAATCGCACTAGGCATGGATCCATTGCTTGTCCTAGCCGCTGGAACTGCCGTACCAGAAAATGACCAAGGTTTGGCAGAATATGATGCCGCAGGTGCATGGGCTGGTAGGCCTGTTGAACTTGTCAAATGCGACACGATTGATGTCTGGGTTCCCGCTGAGTCCGAGTATATTCTTGAAGGAGAAATACTTGCAGGCGAGCGACATTTTGATGGTCCTCATGGTGAATCCTCGGGCTTTTATAATAAAAATTATGCAGCATTTGTATTTCGAGTAAATGCTATAACACATAGGAAAAGCCCAATCAATTTCGGACTCATCTGCGGTCGTATTGAGGATTACCCGAGACCATTAATGCGATCAGGTTCTATTCTTCAAACACTAGTAAGCAAGTCGGGATTGACTAATATTCTGGAGGTTCATTTCCCCGATGCTGGTGCTGGTGGCGTCATTGTTATACGTGCAAAAATAGAGAAAGAGGGTCAAGCCCGACAGATTCTGGACGCAGCATATCAGCACCTCCGGTATCGATGGGTAGTGTTGGTGGACGAAGACTGTGACGTCCGTGATTGGAACGACATATGGTGGCGCATCGTTTCTTTCTGTGAGCCAGGGGATAATACTTTCATTGGGCCAGAGCACCCAAGGCACCTTGGACGACCAGGGGAAATGGATTTCGTACCACCTCCTCATGGTATGGGCATTGATGCCACACGGGAGCACAAGAAAACAGAATACCCAGTGCCACCTCCGTCTAAACCAACTATGGAAATATTAGACAAGGTCGGCGAGCGTTGGGATGAACTAGCTCTATCCTAGGAATTTAGCCATTTAGAAGGGGCATTAACTTGCCCCTTCTTGGAGACCAGCTTTTGAGAAAAATAATTGTAGGTATTAGCGGTTCCTCTGCTCCTCATTATGGGATCTATACACTTAAGGCTCTACAAGCAATTGATGACGTAGAGACACACTTAATTCTGTCTGAAGGAGCCCACCTTTCCATTAAATATGAGGCCCCTGAATGGTCCATAAGTGATATTGAAGGCCTTGCAGATATCGTTCATAGCCCCAAAAACATGGCAGCCAGTGTCTCAAGCGGATCATTTAAAACGGATGGAATGGTTGTTGTTCCATGTTCTATGAAAACCCTTGCAGGGATTGCTAATTCTTACAACAATGATCTCATTACAAGAGCAGCTGATGTATGCCTTAAAGAACGTCGCAAACTCGTTGTTGTAGCAAGAGAAACACCTCTACATAGAGGGCATTTAACTAACATGCTAGCGGTCTCCGACATGGGCGGCATCATACTTCCTCCAATACCAGGGTTTTACTCAGGGCCACAAACCATAGATGACATCATCAATCACACCGTAGGGAAAATTCTAGATCTGCTTGATATCGAAAATAACCAGTTCAAAAGATGGGAAGGAAAAGATCCTTCATCTGATTGAAGGCTGAGCAATGTCTGAAGACTTAGGAAATATCATCCCAGATGACTTATATAACGCTTTGCTCCATGAAAATGTAACAATTTCTCCTGGTAAAGCAATATTGATCACTACTTCTGACTCCAGCGGCTGGCCCCACCCAGCATTGCTTTCATTTAGAGAAGTAGGGGTTAAAGATCGAAATACTATTCGCATAAAGACTTATTCAGGGTCGAATACTACTCAAAACCTCAAGGATAATGGGGTGATAACTTTAGTTTTTATCGATCCCACAATGACTTATTATGTAAAAGGCCTTGCTACGATACTCCAATCTCAGGCAGAAGATGCGCTTGACATGCTTACCGCCATGGATATATCTATCCGACAAGTTTTGCGCGATTTTACTTCTGAGGATGAAGAAGGCGCATTCATCACTTCGGGAATAATGTTCCACAATCCGTGGGATTCTGAAAGACGCATATAACTAATGGGGAAATAATGAAAGTCACAAAAATTTCGGCCACAACGGCAGTTATTCCACTGCGTAATGTAACTTCCTTTTCAACTCGTACGGTAAGCGAGCGTCATTACACTATCGTAAAAATTCTTACTGATGAAGGAATAGAAGGTATTGGTTTTTGCTATTGCGGAAATGCAGCCGGATCAATTGTTACCAGTGCAGTGCGCAATCTATTAGCAAAACATGTAATTGGACAGGACCCTCATAACACAGAATTCATTTGGGACGCGATGTACAAAGACGCATTGTTAATGGGTCGTCGCGGTGCAGTTGTCAGGGCAATTAGTGCAATTGACAACGCACTTTGGGATATCAATGCAAAACATGCAAAGCTTCCTCTGTATCAATACTTAGGTGGTTTTTACCAAGATGTTGTACCTGCTTATGCAAGCGGGGGTTATTACCTTGATGGGAAAACCCCGGAGCATCTTGCAGAGGAGTGTCTCAGTTATGTCGATATGGGATTCAAAGCGGTAAAAATTAAAGTAGGTCGCGTGAGTGCAATCGAGGATGCAGCACGGATAGAAGCAGTACGTAATGCAATTGGCGATGAGGTTGAATTATTTACTGATGCTAACAATGCTTGGAATGATGCTACTTCGGCGATTCGCGCAATCAGGCTTTGGGAAGATTACGATCTTGGATGGGTTGAAGAACCAACAATGCCTGACGAAATGGAGGCAAGTGCAGCAATAGCAGCGAGAGTCGATGTACCAATTGCTACTGGAGAGATTCATCAAACCAGATGGGATTTTATGGACATGATTGATCGTCAAGCAGCAGCGATAATTCAGCCTGATGCTGGAGTATGTGGAGGCATAACCGAATTTCGACGTATCGCTGCTTATGCAGCAGCCCATAGCATAACTATCGCGCCCCATTGGCTCGCTGATCTACATGTACATCTAGTTGCTGCAACGCCTAACGCCACTTATGTGGAATATTTTACGGACACTGAAGTTCTAAACATTATGGAGATTTTCAATAATCGCCTTGAAGTAAAAGGTCACGGACTTGCTTTGCCACAAACTCCGGGTATCGGAGTAGAAATTGATGAAAAAGCATTATCTAAATTTTCTATAGATAGCTGGGAATAGGCTTAAAATTAAAGGAGCAGCAATGTTAAAAGCCTTCGATGCCGACGGACATGTGGATGAATGGGAAGGTACATTTTCTGATGAATATTTGGAGCCCGCGTTTAGAGAACAACGACCGGTGGTTGTTGACGCCGATCTACAAGGAACTTATTTTACCTGGAATATTCCTGGGCGTGGTCTATGGAGAGTAGGATCTTCCCCTTCTAGCAAAGGTGGAGTTAATTCACAAGAGAATATTCGACTTGCAGAATGGAGAGGTACTTTAGAGAGCGGTGAATTCAGATCTGCGGCCGCTAGATCAGAATTACTTGATGTAGAGAACACCGAAATACAAGTTAATTACCCTACGTTGTTTCTTTATCACCCAACCACGCTAGACATACCGCTGAATCAGGCGCTAACCCGTGCATACAACAACTGGATTTCCGACATATCAAACCAAGAACCAGAACGTTATAAATGGGTAACGGTCGTCGATGTTCATGATCCTAAAGAAGCGGCAAAGGAAATATTCCGGACAAAAGAGATGGGGTCTGTGGGTATTATGGTTCACGGTATGTATGGAACAAGAACCATTGATGATGATTTTTTTGCACCTTTATGGAGTGCTGCGCAAGAGGCACAATTACCGATTGCCGTTCATCCTGGTAGGGCTTCCCTTGATGTATATAATGCCAATCCCAATTATGGTGCTGCACAGTTCCATTTGTCTGTTCTATTGGGCTTTCGTCATATTATGGCCTCGGGTGTATTAGATCGGTACCCGGGGGTCAATGTAGGATTTTTAGAAACTGGGTGTAGTTGGGTAGATTTCGCAGTTGAGCAAGTAGATCTCATAGTCCACGACACTAAATTCAGGGCTGAGTTGGGTGCTACTAGAGCAGAGCATGATGCATTAATTGCAAAAGGCTTACCAAAACTGACGCCAGAGGAATACATTAAATCTGGGCGAGTTTTCATCGGATTTGAAGTTGATGAAGAAATGCTGCCCTACGTTATACAACGCTGGGGGGAAGACTGTTGGCTATACGCTAGTGATATTCCGCACGGACATCGAATCGTAAATGCTCCTCAGCAATTCGAATTACGTAAGGATATTAGCGAGGTTGCCAAGCGAAAACTGCTAATCGATAACACTGCAAGTTTTTACGGATTGCCAGTTCCGGCAGCTCAATAAACTAATTCTAATAATCGTTCCTACGCCTGAATCCTAAGCGCTTTAAAAAGCTTGGAAGCTCGACCGGAGGTTCTGGCTCTTCTTCTTCCAGAGCCGGAGAAGAACCGAACATTTCTTCAAATTGCTTATTGAGAATGTTGCTTCCTCCTTCCGGTAAACCAGTTGCAATTACCGTAACTCGGATTTCATCTTCCATTTTGGGGTCTGTGACCATACCGAAAATAATATTTGCATCTGGGTCAACTAACCGAGCAACGAAATCGGAAGCCTGCTGCACTTCAAGCAAGGTAACATCAGTACCGCCCGTAATATTCAATAAGACCCTTGTGGCACCCTCTATAGGTGCGTCTAACAGAGGGCTGGCCATAGCTTCTTTGGCAGCAAGTTGTGCTCTGTTCTCACCACGTCCGTGACCTATAGCCATCCAAGCTGGCCCTGCTCCAGACATAACAGCTTTCACATCTGCAAAATCTAAGTTTATTTCCCCTGGAATAGTAACCAATTCAGCTATCGACTGGACTCCTTGACGCAGGACGTCATCAGCAATACGAAACGCATTTTCAGCAGTCATTTGCTCGTCAGAGACTGTAGTCAGTCGATCATTTGGAATCAATATCAAAGTGTCAACATTACCTTGCAATGCATCAATACCTTGGTCAGCCTGATCTGATCGGCGGCGTCCTTCAAAGCCAAATGGCTTTGTAACTACTGCGATGGTAAGAGCACCAACTTCTTTTGCTATTTCAGCTACCACAGGAGCTGCACCTGTACCAGTACCTCCACCCATTCCGGCTGCAATAAACACCATGTCGCAGCCATTTAAAAGATCATATAGATCTTCACGTGACTCTTGCGCCGCCTCTCGCCCAATGGAAGGGTCTCCCCCTACCCCAAGACCTCGTGCAAGACGATCTCCAATTCTCACTTTCTCTGGAACATCTAGATGTATAAGGTGCTGCGCGTCAGTGTTTATAGCAACGTACTCTACCCCTGGAATTCTTTGTCTGTACATCCTTGTAACAGCATTAGATCCACCACCACCTACTCCAATGACTTTGATCCGTGCAACACCTATAGGAAGCTGCGAAATATGAGGAGCGTTGTCCATCGAAGCTAGTGAATCAGTATTATTTCCTTCCGCCCATAATTCATCAGGGTCGATATTTTCAAATTCAGAATCCACTGCATTTACCTCCAATGGACTTTGACTCAAGGTCTCTCGTCCCTCTAATAATCGCATCAGGTGTAACCAAGTTTTGTTGGACACTTCAGACGGCTTAAGCAAACCTTGCTCTAGCACTGCCAATTCTTCGTATGGCACGCCTAATTCTTCTGAGATTTGCGCCAGAGTGTATTTGGTACGATACCTCAGTTCACGAATGTAGTTTGCAAAACGATACATCTCACTAGAAACATCGCCAGACGCAGCCAACCATCTTTCTGCAGCATTCATAGCAAAACGCACCCAAGCATTCCTGCTAATTTGAATACTGTTTTTGTCTTCAAATGTCATTATTCATTTTCCTCAGGTAGGCGTGACATTATTCCTGAGATCTCATTACGATCTAGTCCATGTTGCTCACAAAACATCTTAAATCGATCTCGTGCTCTATTAACCCGAATCGCAATAGCACGATTACTCGGCGCATCTAGCATTACTACCATTTGGTCTACGTTTCTACCCAGCATATACCTTAGTCTCAAAGCAAAAGCATCCCGAGGGAAATCAGACTCGAAACTTATCCAAACTGAAGAATATTCTTCAAATACGGAGCTTGAATCAATGCCATTTTCGGCTAAGTGCTCAGCATCTGATTGGCCTGAAACGCCAATGTCTTCTGAGGGGCTAACTAAGGTTTGTTCTTCAGACAATGTCCATAATCTACGGAATTTAGATTCAACGGTACGCTCATACCATTCATTCACGGTACTCCGACCAGGAAAACTTTCAATTCCTAATAAGAGTGACACGAAAGCATCTGCTGCAGAGTCGTCTCGAAATTCGGGAAGGATATCGGCAACGCCCCATTTCTGAGGCTCATCATAGATTCGTTCAGCTAATTTGGCAGCTAAATCTTTGGCCTCTTTCACGCTGTTAGTTTGGCGTGCATAATCCCCTCGTGCTTCTATAAAATCCCGAAGCACTATTTGGAGTCGTTTAACAATTTCTTCTTCAGAAAGAAAAGTGACGTCATACATATTTAGTAATCCAAACCAAAGCCATCAATACCTTGATGAATGATAACAGTATCGTAATTCAGTAGTGCAGTCCATGAAACCTATTTATTCAGCGTCCATTTCTCAATGTGTGAAAATGCTAACCGTGCTAGGATTGCATGCGAAATACGGATTCTCCGAAAGCATAACTTATGGCCATTCAAAAAAAATCGAAAAACCCTATTGAAGATCTAAGGCTTCGAAAAGAAGAAATAGTATCCTCTGGAGGTACTACCCGAATCGAACAGCAGCACGCTAAAGGTAAACTCACTGCCCGAGAAAGAATTTCGTTACTCCTAGACCCAGGAACATTTGAAGAATTAGATTCATTTGTTACACATAGATCTATTGATTTTGGTACAGGTGATAAGAAATTTCCCGGCGATTCAGTAGTTACCGGCTACGGCAAGGTCAGCGGTAGAACTGTCTACGTTTACTCACAGGATTTTACAGTTTTTGGCGGATCGCTTTCTGAAGTCACTGCCGAAAAAATTTGCAAAGTCATGGATCTAGCAATGCGTAATGGTGCTCCTATCATTGGAATTGCAGACTCCGGGGGTGCGCGAATTCAAGAAGGGGTGATTAGCCTGGCGGGCTATGGCGAAATTTTTATGCGCAATACTCTCGCCTCAGGAGTTGTCCCTCAGATATCAGCAATTTTAGGCCCTTCAGCTGGAGGAGCTGTCTATTCTCCTGCAATAACTGACTTCACACTTATGGTCCGTGGGATATCACAAATGTTCATCACGGGTCCTGATGTTATAAAAGCTGTAACAGGAGAGGAAATTTCGCATGAAGAACTAGGAGGTGCCGATACTCACGGCTCACTCTCAGGAGTATCACATTTCACTCTCGATTCAGAAGAAGAATGCATGGAAACTATTCGCCAGCTTCTTAGTTACGTCCCTTTAAATAATTTAGACGATGCTCCATGGGGGGACCAAGATGATGACCCAGAAAGAATTGACGAAAGTCTACGTAATGTAGTTCCAGAAGAGTCCAACCGCTCCTATAACATGCTTGAAGTGATTGAAAAAATTGTAGACCACGGTGAATTTTTTAATATCCAAGCTGATTTTGCTCCAAATATACTAATTGGCTTTGCTCGACTTAATGGTAGAAGTGTGGGCATAGTTGCTCAACAGCCGTCGTATCTTGCCGGTGTTATTGACATACATGCTTCAGTCAAAGCAGCCCGTTTTGTGCGCTTCTGCGATGCATTCAGTATTCCAATCATTACTTTTGCAGACGTACCTGGCTATATGCCCGGAAAAGACCAAGAACACCGAGGGATTATTCGACAAGGAGCAAAATTGCTTTATGCTTATGCAGAAGCAACTGTTCCTAAAATAACAATCGTAACCCGAAAGGCATACGGCGGGGCATATGTTGTCATGGGCAGTAAGCACCTGCGTACAGATATAAACCTCGCTTGGCCTTCAGCAGAGATTGCGGTTATGGGACCTGATGCTGCAGTCAATATAATCCATAGAAAAAAAATCTCTGACTCGGAAAACCCTTCAGAACTCAGAGATGAGATGATTGAAAATTACCGCAGTAATTTTGCCAACCCTTATCAAGCGGCTGAACGTGGGTTTATTGACGATGTAATTGACCCTGCAGAAACTCGCCCAAAGCTCATCAGGGCTTTGGATTCTCTGCAAAATAAGAGAGACACCATTCCTCCCAAAAAGCATGGAAATATTCCCCTCTGATGAAATATCTCGTCACTCATGAAATTCTGTACCGTCTAACTGTCGATGCTCGCAATGAAAAAGAAGCCATCGATTTAGCGGAAAATGTCCCATACTTGAAGTGGGATAATGAAATTCTCATACGAGAGGATATTGTGCCCTTGGGTGAATCCCCGATCAATCCTAATCCCGCAAGCTAAGTGACTCCACTCGCACATTGGGCGTAAGCTTGTTCTGCCATCAACTCAGGGCTAGAATGTCTCATACTTCTACGAAGACTTGGGATTTTGATACCCGAAACATACCAAATTATGTTGACGAAAAGTCGAATGATCTTCAAACAAATATTGGTTATCGACGATTTCAATATGTACGAAATTAACCATCCATAAGGAGAAAATATGTTGGATCTAATGCAAATCGCACGTACTGAGGCAGACGGAGGGGATTTATTTGGCCTTCTCTCAGATCTTTTTGAAACTGGAGATATTAGGCCTGACGGTTTCCCCAATGCAGTCATTTGGAAAGGTGGCAATCATGACGGAAATGTTAATCCCGTTGCCCATTCACTTACTGACGCCTACGCGCTACTAGGAACAATCGCCGCCGTTGATATTTTGGGACTACCTTACTATGCCGTCCCAATGTGGTCACAATACAGGCATGATATGAAATTAGAGCCTTTGAGCTGGTTCGGTAATATCCCTTGTACTTCGATCAAATGGTCAACTGCAGGCGATGCATATGTGAACGATGGGAATGGTGGCAAAGTTGTAGTTATGGGCAAGTCAGGGAATGCACCTTTACGAACCCAAGCTGGTGTTTACTGTAATGTTCGGCCTTATGGACCTACAACCGTAGTTAGATGCATGCCTAACCTCCCTTATTCCCAAGACCAAAAGAAATTTGATGTTGATAAAGAGACCGGCATTGTTCACTCTGAGATGAATACGCCCGGTGTACAAATGGCATACTCATGCCGACTGTTTCTAAAGATGGTTCATGAGACTACTAAATTCGGCAGGGTTGCGATGAAACCAACGCAGGCACAAGAAGATGGGATTCTTTCTGGGCTTCTATCATGGTTGCTTACCGACACCAAATTTACAATTGGTCGTAAATATGCGGTCGATGGGTATGAAGAACATAGGGAACGTGTTGATCGAATAATCGCATTGCTACCAGATAATTTCAAAGAAGGGATGGAAGAATGGAGTGGTCAAATTGAGCAACACATTTCAGATACAAATTACGGTTTATTAATCTGGGATTTAATTGACCAGCGGCCAAACATCGTATTAGCCACTGATCTTGACGGGGATCGCTTAACTGACTTACTGGCAGATATTTCTGACCCTCTACGTGCATTTGGCCAAAAGGTTCTAAGTTTTGCAGGCTCTGATAAAAAAATGGATTCGAAAATGTGGAACGAAATGGGTTATACGACAGGGAATGGGCGAGATATGACTTCTGTAATGTACCGGATGTCCGGCCCTCCTATTCATGAACAAACGCTAGGTTCTGCAGATGCAATGTTACTGCGTCTTCTTGATGGTGATGAATCTATGGGAGGAACAAAGAGCCCTTACGATCCGCGAATTCATTTTGTTCTTATTCGAGATGCCTACCTAGATGCTAATCCTGGTAATGAAGAATTAAGGAACTGGCTTGACTCGTCCTTAGAAATTTTTGATAGGGTGTACTCAGGTACAAGGCCAGGATTCCTAGAAGGTTACAAAGCATTAAAGGAAGCTATTACTCCCTGGGGATCCTAGGGCTAATTACGATTTTACGGAGAAAAAAATGGGTAGGAAAAAAGTTACTGTCGTCGGAGCTGGGAATGTAGGAGCTACTACCGCTCAACGATTATTCGAGCGTGGGTATATGGATGTTGTTCTAGTAGATGTCGTTGAAGACATGCCGCAAGGAAAAGCTTTAGATATAGCAGAATCTGGTCCAGTCTTAGGAGTCGACTCAAGCATTACAGGCTCCAATGGGTATGCAGAATCTGCAGGTTCAGACGTCGTAGTGATAACCGCTGGGATTGCACGAAAACCGGGTATGAGCAGGGATGACCTTCTCTTCACCAATATGAAGATTATTGGTTCAGTAGTCAGTGAAGTAGTAAAGCTATCGCCTGAGGCTATATTGATCATTGTTTCAAATCCTTTAGACGCAATGGTTCAACATGCATTTTCTTTGGCAGGGTTTCCAAAAAACCGAGTTGTGGGCATGGCTGGGGTCTTAGACACCGCACGCTTTCGTACATTCCTTGCACAGGAATTGAATATTTCAGTAAAAGATATTCAAGCTTATGTATTAGGTGGGCACGGCGATCAAATGGTACCTCTTACTCAATACACCACGGTGGGGGGAGTGCCAATTGGTGATCTTTTAAGCCCAGAATCGCTCGAAAGAATAATTAAGCGAACGCAAGGTGGAGGAGGAGAGATAGTTGCCCTCTTAAAAACAGGAAGCGCCTTCTACGCACCTTCCGCGGCTGTTGCAGAGATGGTAGATGCAATACTTCTTGACCAAAAGCGCCAACTGCCATGTGCCGCACTCCTAGAAGGAGAATACGGGATTAATGGTATCTATATGGGAGTTCCAGTTGTATTAGGTGCCAATGGCGTTGAAAAAGTAATTGAACTTGGTCTTACCTCAGAAGAGCAGTCTTTGCTAAATAATTCGGCTGAGGCGGTCCGAGAACTAGTTGATGTAATGGCCAATGCGCCTGAAAATTAAAATATAAGAATCACCGCCTGTCCCTCTAGGGAGCATTTATGTCTGACCGAATCATCCCTCTTCACGTTTCTGAAGAATTCAACGAAGAGGATTCCTTAGCATTCACTGATGTCATAGTGGTGCTATACCTTGAGGGACTTCCGTTTCATACTCATGAAACGGAAGATTATTATGAGTCAGGTCCTTTAACAGAAGCCGTTATCGGTTCATTTGCCTTGGGCTGTGCAGTCGGAATAGATTTTCAAAAAAAAATCCCCTTAGTCTTGCAGCAAACACATCCAAATGAAATCGAATATATCATTGCCAATTGCACTTCTGCTTTAGATGAACAAATCAAGCATGCAAAAGATACGATGCAAGTTTTGGAACCTGAAGATTTTGTAGATGAGCTCCTTAAGGCGCTTGAGGACTCTGAGAATATTGACACTGAAACAGCGCAAAATGCCATTAGCATGAGCTTTGAATATGGACTCATCATGGCACATTCACACAGATCAGCCGCCTTGGTGCTTAGAAACGCGTTTGATAGATCTCAGGCTGAAGCACTCAAAGATTTCGAAGAAGAAAACGATGATGAATTACCACCTGGGCCTGATCCTTATCAGACTCTTCAAAGCCTAGGAGCTGAGATAATGGAAGCCTACGAATCGGATATCGGCTTCAGCCAAATAGATTAAGTTCGAATACTTGCTTTTTCTAGCACAGATTTTGTACTAACAATATGCTGTGACAGTCCTAATTCTTTAGAAGAATAGCCCATAGCCAACCCCACCATCTGAGGCAAGTGCAAAATAGGCATTGAAATTTTTTCTTTCATTTGTGAGGCTGCTTTTGGCTGCTGCCCGTCTAAATTAAGGTGGCATAGTGGGCATGGGGTAACCATTGCATCTGCTCCATGCTCGTGCGCACTTGTAGTATGGTTCGCCACCATTTGCATCGAATTTTTTTCATTTATCAGCATAATGGGAAACCCGCAGCATTTTGTGCGCCCTGGGAAATTTACGGGCTCTGCGCCACAAGCTTCAATAATTTGCTCTAAATAATGCTCTCTACCTGGATTTTCATTAAAACCTAAAGCCCAAGATGGTCGAAGTATGTAGCAACCATAGAAAGGAGCAACTTTCAAAGCTGGTAATGGATTGGTTACCATGCTTTTTAATTTATCTATTCCGATTTCTTCCACTATCACCCAGGCAAGATGCTTAATTACCACTCTGCCAGTGTACTCAAGGCCTTCTGGTTCAAGCTCTTTATTAATCTCGGATAAATATTCTGGATCGTCCAGGAGCCGGTAATTAGCTTGTGCCATAACTCCCTGGCATGTCGAGCAGATATTCAAAATAGTGGTCAGTCCCATTCGCTCAGCCATAGCAAAAGTCCGGGCGTTTAACGTGTCACCAAGTTTCAATCCTTTTTCTTGGAGGACACCTGCTCCAGTACACGACGCACCAACAATTTCTTCTAGCTCTATACCTAATTTATCCGCAATAGCCATTGTCGATGTATATAGCTCAGGTGCACCACCTTTTGATACACAGCCTGGGTAGAAGGCATACTTCATTGTAGTTCCTTATCCTCTTTTATTAATCCTTAGCATTACTAATACGTTCAAAGATTCTTTTTATGTTTTTATTACCAGGCACCTTATGATGAAATGGTGCTGGCAAAGGAAATTTTCCTCTACGCAATACGCGAAATGCCAGAGGTAGGTTTCCAACTAATTTAGGAAGGTTAAACTTTCCCCAAGAATCCACAGCGAGCATAGTTTCATCAAGCCACCCAGAGTTCGATACCGAGTGTTCAAAAGATTTAACATGGCGTGCGCCGGGGGTATTTGTAACGCCAGACTCCATCAAAGAGTCTCTCATTTGCATGATACGATCCATTGGTGCTACACCCTTAGGGCAAACCTCGACACACATATAGCATCTAGTGCAGTCCCATACACCACCAGCTGAATTCATTTTGCCCAGTCTATGATCTGTTTTATCGTCTCTAGGATCAGCAACAAAACGATAAGTTTTAGCTAACGCTGCAGGTCCGATAAAGCTCTTGTCAACTTCTAGAGCAGTACAATCGGAGACACAAGCACCACACATAATGCATCCCATAGGAGTTAACAAATTTAGCATTGACTCATTTGAAGCAATAAATTCCTCTTCAGGAACAACATCAGGCTGTAAATAAGGCTCAATGTCGCGCACCTTGTCCCAAAAAAGTTTCAAATCAACAACCAAATCTTTCACAACGTTCTGGTTGCCCATTGGTTCTATTTTGACTTCACCACCATCTTCTACCACACTGGCTAAACGGGTGTTACACGCGAGCCTAGCCTGATCGTCAACTCTCATCGCACAAGAGCCACAAATAGCAGCTCTACAAGAGCATCGGAGCGCCAAACTAGGGTCAACTTCTTCCCTAATTTTGACCAAGGTATCTAACACGGTAAAGTGATTAGGAACTTCTACTTCGTAGTCCTGAAAAGTTATCTCTGCTGATTTTTCAGGGTCGTAGCGCTGGACTTTGACCTTTGCTTGCATTGAATGTTTCCTTCTAACTAAAAATAATTAAAACTAATAAACCCTTGCTTGTGGTTCCCAGCGAGTCATTGTGACAGGCAAAGTACCTACTTCAAGAGTCCCATTTACGAGTCGAGCAGTCGTATGCTTCAACCATTCTTCGTCATTTCTGTCAGGTATATCTTTACGGAAATGAGCGCCACGACTTTCTTTCCTCAATAAGCCAGATGCAGCAATAGTTTCAGCCACATCTAGCATGTAACCAAGTTCGGTATGAAATATTAAGTCGGTATTGTATATGCTACCTTTATGATGAATTGGAAGAGTTGAATAGCGTTCCTTGATTGCGCGAATTTCTGCAAGTGCTGATTGCATACCTTCTTCATTTCTAAAAACCGCTAAATGCTCGTTCATGGTCTGTCCCATTTCGAGGCGCATAGCGGCAGTCATGAGCCCATTATCTTTTCTATCGGCAACTTCTTTCATTCTTTTTTTTGCATCTTTTAAGTGCGATTCTGAGACTTTAAAATCAGAAATACTGCGTGCATATTCAGTTGCCACTTCACCTGCGCGCTTTCCAAAAACAACGGTTTCCAGAAGGGAATTAGCACCAAGCCGATTACCACCATGCACGCTAACACAAGCAGTCTCTCCGGCTGCAAAGAGGCCAGTAGGCCCTCCCCATCCTGCTGTTCCTGTAACATCCCAGGCCCTAGTGTCGACGTCGGTCTTGATCCCACCCATGATGTAATGTTGCCCCGGTCGAATAGGCACTGGCTCATTAATAACATCTACACCAGCATAATCACGTGCAACCTCATGAATGTAACCCAGTTTTGTAAGAATGGCTTCTCTCCCTAGATGGCGGATATCAAGAAAGACACATCCGTCTACTCCTCTACCTTCTTCAATCTCTGTCGCTTCTGAGCGAGAGACCACATCTCTAGACGCCAGTTCTTTCATTTTGGGAGCATAGTGCTCCATAAAACGCTCACCTTTAGAGTTCAATAAATAGGCTCCCTCACCTCTCGCGGCCTCCGAAAGTAGGACTCCGTTTCCAGCAAGAGTTGTAGGGTGGTATTGAATCATTTCCATATCCAGCAAAGTTGCGCCTGCTCTGTATGCAAGAGCAAGTCCATCGCCTGTGCAAATAAGGGCATTCGTACTTGGCTCAAAAGCTCGCCCTACCCCTCCAGCAGCGATAATTACAGCCTTAGCAGTGATCGCACGCGTCTCTCCAGAAAGCATTTCGATCGCAATAACTCCACGACACTGTCCATCTTCAATGATAAGTTCAGTTACAAACCATTCTTCATATGAACTTACACCTGCTTTGATAATTTGCTCATACATAACATGGAGAATAGCTTGGCCTGTTATGTCAGCAACGAAGAATGTTCGAGCGCTACTTGCTCCGCCAAATGCACGTGTACCTAAACGACCCTCTTCATCTCGGCTGAAAATTACACCCATATGTTCCAAAGATATGATTTCAGCAGGAGCCTCAATGCACATGTACTCAATTGCATCCTGATCGCCGAGGTAATCTGAACCTTTTACAGTATCAAACACGTGCGAATCAACCGAATCATCAGTACCTCGTAGAGCAGCATTAATTCCACCTTGAGCAGCATTCGAATGGCTCCGAACAGGGTGTACTTTACTAATCATCGCTACATTGGCGCCGGCACGGTGAGCAGAAATTGCTGCACGCATTCCAGCAAGGCCCGCTCCTAAAACTAGGACATCATGGTCAGCCATAAACTTATATTCACCTGATTGAAAATATGAACTTGCACCTAAAACGAATATAGCAGAGGGGGATTACTCACACAACGATTTTCTTCAAATTTAGTCGTCATGCAGGGTAAAACTCTGCCCACTATCCTTACAGTCTAACCTAACAAATTAAAAAATAATCTTATTTATTTATTAAATATTTATTGCATTTTTAGCCATTTCTCCACGGAAGATTGGTTGGCATCAATCCAAGCTGTGTTTAACCTGATGCTTTCCAATGTTTGCTCAATTGTCCTCGCAGCTGACGGAGCTGGATTTACTTGGAAAAATTCTCGGACCTCATCCTCTTTATCAGAGGATGAAAAATTAGACCCAATTGATACTAGCCTCATTATGGCAAAGCCGCCTTTACCATACCTCCGGTCAAATTCTTTCCAATTAGCTTTGAGAAAGTCCCAAGCTATTTCGAGCCCGTGTGCGTGGTTAGCTAATTGTATGATCACTCCAGGGGCGTCTTGTGAGCGCACCTCATCACCCATTGTTCTATTCAGAAGATCATTGATTAATTGAGGGTCTCGAACGCGTGTTAGAGCACTCAGGATCCTTACTTTTTCTTCATTCAGGTCGGCTTTTTTATACAGATTCCATAATTCGTCATATGTATCGGGATTAGATTCTTGGGCAGCAAGTCCAAAAACTACTCCTCGGATATCTGGTCGAGCAATTTTTGTAGCTGCAGCATGTTCCTTGAAACTCTGTACTGCAAAATCTATCGTCGATTGATCCCCATAAGCACCATATTGACCAATAACAACACTCCTTAACAAGGATTTAAGATGGGTTTCGTTTTCGTCGGCTTCCCAACCAGTTTTTGATACTATTTTGCCGAAAATTTTTCGTGCGAACTCGCGATAGTCTGGGAGGAATGGAGCACTACCAAGCAATCCTTCAAGGCCTTTAAGGTTAGAAGCAAGGTCGCCCCAGACAATAGCGTCATCCTCATCAATAAATGAATTAGCCAGCGTAAGGAAAATTGTGCCTGGCAGATGACCAGATCGTGCAAGAGCATATGCATCATTTTGTAAACCAAGGCGATCGACTGCCGGCAAAGCCTTATCGCGAATTGCACTGCTCAATGCTATCCATTCATCTTCTGCATAAGCAACGCGATAAAATCCCGTTTGACCTGAATTCAATTTAACCCAGGATGTACTTTCACCTATCTCCAAAGAATCAGACGCTTCTGCAAAGGTAGAACTGTAAGTATTTCCTGATCCAGTAATTACAGAGGTATGAATTGGCCATAAGTCATGTTGTGAAGTTTTGTCGATAAGGTAGTCATACAAGAATCTTTGTTGTGAAAATTCAACAGCCGTTTTTTGATCTTCCCTTCCTATGTGTACTCTCAGAACCGGATATCCAATTTTTTTAATCCAAGCCTCCATAAGATCAATCACGGAGATAGGGAAATTTAAATTACTTTGATTAGCTGCATCATTAATTGCATGCCATAAATCTCTACCTTGGGCATTTGAATAGGCATGGTCAGTCAAATATATATTTAATCCTTTTTTGAATGTCTCAGGGCCAACATAATTTTCCAACATCCGGAGTACAGAGCCGCCCTTGCTATAACTAATAGCATCGAAAAGTTCACGAATTTCGGCCGGATCATCTACATTTGCCTCAATAGAGTGTGAATTCCTCAAACCATCAAGGCTCAATGCGGCGTTTGTGTCATGCGACACAAATTGCGTCCACATTTGCCATTCAGGGTAAAGATGGTTAACAGTCTTGTCTCCCATCCATGAAGCAAACGACTCGTTAAGCCACAGGTCATCCCACCATTCCATAGTTACCAGGTCACCAAACCACATATGTGCCATTTCGTGAGCTACAACTTCCAATACTCTTTGCTTAATCTGGGCAGCAGAATTTTCAGGGTCATATAGCAGGGCAGTTTCCCTGTAAGTTATTGCACCCCAGTTTTCCATTGCGCCTGCAGCAAAATCTGGGATAGCAATGTGGTCCATTTTGGGTAAAGGGTAATCAATACCAAAATATTCATTCATATAACTAAGCGCATTGATGCTGTTCTCTAAAGCAAACTGCCCTAAATGCTCTTTACCCTTAGTAGCCCAAACGCGAATGAGTGTTCCGCCCACGGCATGTCCCTCAACGCATGCTAAATCACCAACCACAAAGGCCAATAAGTACGTTGACATGAGAGGAGTTGCTTCAAAACTTACAGCTTTCTTTCCGTTAGCAACCATGACTTCTTCAATTACTGGCATGTTTGAAATCGCCTGTAATTGGTTTGGTACAACTAATGTAATTTCAAATATTGCCTTGACCGACGGTTCATCCCAACATGGAATAGCACGCCTAGCGTCAGTAGCTTCAAATTGCGTGGTTGCCATGAAATGCTCTGCACCTTCAGCATCCAAATATCGGCTCCGGTAGAAGCCTCTTAGCTGATCGTTTAAATAGCCTGAAAATTTGAGATGGAGCGTATGATTTCCTACCTCCAATTGCGAGGGCAAAATTATAGACACGCGTTCCCGGTTTTGATCAAAAATTATATCAGTCGCTTTCGCAGTGCCTCCTTGCTTATCAGTAATTACTGCAGAAGCAATTTGAAGTTCAATCGCATTTAAAACGATTGTGTCAGTCTCTTCATTTACAACGATGCCGATATCCGCCGAACCATCAAATGTAAATTTCTCGAGATTAGGTTCCAAAGTAACCTGGTACCTTAACGGGCGAACGTTTTCGGGAAGACGGAAATCTGATTTTTGTGCCATTTTGTCCTCTTATCAGGGATTGTTATCGGATCTATAGGTGAGTGGTACCCCCGGAGGGACTCGAACCCTCGCCACCGGCTCCGGAGGCCGGTGCTCTATCCGCTGAGCTACGGGGGCATACGCTTAATTATATTCCAGTACCTGCCATCTGCGATATCAATAATATATTTTCAAATGTCACAGAAATTGAATAAATATCACGGGTAAAGCATTGACACTATAAACAACGTGTTAATATGATCACAACGGTTTTGTTACGAACACGATCGTGGTTGACCGATAATCTAATTATTAGTACGGCCACGTGATGATACGAAAGGGGGTTCGATGAACCGCTTCTTCAGCTCTAAGGGTATTGCCCTAATAGTACTTGTGACGATTTTATCTATGTTGGTGGCATGTAGTGGATCTGATGGGTCCGCTGGTCCTGCCGGCCCTGCCGGTAAGGATGGTGCTGCTGGTGCTGCCGGTGCAGCTGGTCCTGCTGGTCCTGCTGGTCCTGCTGGTGCTGCCGGTCCTGCTGGTGCTGCCGGTAAGGATGGTGCAGATGGTAAGGCTGGACTTCCTGGTGCCCCAGGTTCACCTGGTGCGGCCGGAGACACCACACACAGCAACATCTCAGTTAGCCCTAACAACGTCGCAGACAATGTAGCCATCTCAGCGACTGCTACTTTAACCGGATTTGGTTCTGGTGAAACTGTTGATGTCACCCTAGTGTTCGGTGACGGAACAAGTGTCGCATGGGGTAGTGGGACAGCAAGCGCAGGCGGTATTGCGACTGTTGCACTAGCTCACGATGGACTTGCTGCAGGTACCTATGCTGTTCACGCTACCGGTAGTAACGGTGGTAAAGCAAGTGCCGCTCTAACTGTTAAGTAATAGTAAAAGAGCATATTTAAAAAGCCCCGGAAAATCCGGGGCTTTTTAGTTCGTCTCACAATATTATTTTTTAAGCCATTACAAAAACCTAAATACCACTGAGTTCGTATTCCTCTCTTCCACTTGAATAGCCTTTGAATGATGCTGG
>JAKUPZ010000010.1 GCA_022449765.1 Dehalococcoidia bacterium
CCGCCGCCGTCGGCAGACGAGATCTCGCACTGTGACTCGAGTTCCCACGCGGGCTCGTCCGATGACCCGGCTGTTGAAGAGGCACCTGAAGCTGCTGCTGAGGAAGAGGCCCCGGCTGTTGAAGAGGCACCTGAAGCTGCTGCTGAGGAAGAGGAGAAGAAATGATACAACCTCAAACTCGATTAAACGTAGCAGATAATTCTGGAGCTAAGCAAATTATGTGTTTCAACATACCTGGTGGAACACGAAGGCGATATGCTCGGGTCGGGGATATCATTGTAGCCTCGGTTAAAGTAGCTCAGCCAAACAGTGGTGTGAAAAAAGGTGAAGTTGTGCGCGCAGTTGTTGTTCGGACAAGCGCGGTAACTAAACGGCAAGATGGCTCAACTATAAGATTCGATGACAATGCTGCAGTGATTTTAGGATCTGCAGAGGGCAGCAATGCTCAGAACCCTCGTGGGTCTCGCATTTTTGGCCCAGTCGCTCGTGAATTACGAGAGCGTAATTTTATGCGTATAGTTTCCCTTGCCCCGGAGGTGCTCTAGTGGCTTCACGTTTAAGAAAAGATGATGAGGTTTTGGTGATAGCCGGCCGGGACAAAGGTAAAAAAGGTAAAATCCAGCGGATGATTTCTGGAAAAGATCAAGTCCTTGTAGAAGGTGTGAATATGGTAAAACGCCACCTTCGTGCAGGTGCAGAAGGCGCTAGGCAAGCAGGGATTATCGATAAAGAAATGCCAATTCAGACTTCTAAGCTTATGCCGATTTGCCCATCATGTTCCAAGCCTACCCGAATTGGGTACCAGATTTTAAAAGATGGGACTAAGTCACGCATGTGTAAGAAATGTGAAGGGATGTTCAGTTGACGACAGATTCTAACGAAAACAACCAAATAGAGGAATCGGCAAAGCAGCCAGCTAAGCGAAAGCCTAAGGCTGATTCCAGCGCTGCGGGTAAATCCCCTGCTCGTGCTACTACCAGAGCGAAGAATACGGTAAGTGCTGCTGAAAAAACTACAGCCACTGAACCCGCTGTAACTCCGTCTCGTAAAACTGCTACTAAAAGAGCAAAGACTAAAATCGACAGTGCTCCTCAACCTCGATTAATGCAAAAATACCGCGATGAAATTCGCCCTCGATTGATTGAGGAATTTGGTTACTCGAGCATGATGCAAGCTCCGAGGATCACGAAGATTGTAGTTAACGTTGGACTAGGAGAGGCATTGACTAGCAACCGCGCTATTGAGACAGTCCCTGGACACATAGCTGCAATAACTGGTCAAAAACCTGTAGTTACGAAAGCCAAAACATCAATAGCCGGGTTCAAGTTAAGAGAAGGGCAGTCTATAGGAGTAATGGTGACACTCCGAGGTCGCCGAATGTATGAATTTCTTGATCGTATGTTATTTACAGCCTTGCCCCGTATCAGAGATTTTCGTGGTGTGAAGAGAAATGCCTTTGATGGAAGAGGCAATTATTCTCTCGGATTTAGAGAACAAATTGTGTGGCCTGAAATTGATTATGGTTCGGTTGACAGAGTAAGAGGCTTTCAGGTGGTTATTACTACAACGGCAAAAACTGATGCTGAAGGATTTAGATTACTCGAATTATGCGGGATGCCTTTTGCACGCAATTAGAAGTAAAGTAGGACATTGAAAAGTGGCAAAAAAAAGTAAAATAGCTAAATGGAAACGTACACCGCCCTTTAAGGTTAGGCTTATGAATAGATGTAATCGATGCAGTCGTCCCAAAGCCTACAATCGTTTTACTGGGTTATGCAGAATTTGTTTTAGGGAGATGGCTTTGACAGGTCAACTTCCTGGAGTTAGAAAGGCTAGTTGGTAGGGGATAATTTATGACAATGACGGATCCTATATCGGACATGTTGACTCGAATTAGAAATGCTCATCTAGTAGGGCATCCTGATGTCGATTTACCTTCTTCTAAAGTTAAGGTATCAATTGCTGGGATTTTAAAAGCTGAAGGCTTTATTGAAGATTACAACGTTGTGAAGCAGCAGCCTCAGGATGTTTTAACCCTCCAATTGCGTTATTCAGAGAGCCAACGTCCTGCTATCGCAGGATTAAAAAGAGTGAGTAAGCCTGGGTTAAGAGTGCATGTCCAAACTAAGCAGGTTCCAAGGGCTTTTGGGGGCGTAGGAATTTCGATTATCTCCACCTCCCAAGGGATTATGACAGGTAAAGATGCTTACCATCGCGGTATCGGTGGCGAGTTAATGGCATACGTTTGGTAGGAGTTATCAGTGTCTCGAATCGGAAATAAACCAATAAATATACCCTCCGGAGTATCAGTTGAGAGAATTGGTGCCGAGGTTGTGGTCAAAGGGTCAAAAGGTGAGCTTCGGCAAATGATTGACTCTGAGATTGTTGTGCGTCAAGAGAACGAAACTATAGTGATAGAACGCGCTTCGGATGAAAGAGAACAGCGTGCTTTGCATGGTTTAACTCGCGCGCTGATTGCCAATATGGTTACTGGAGTCCATGACGGATTCACTCGCACATTGGAGCTTGTTGGTTACAGGCTTCAGGCTCAGGGTAAATCGGTTAATTTGCAACTAGGATTTAGTCACCCCGTAATTGTAGAACCAATGGAGGGAGTGGCTTTTGAAGTTGAAGGAAATAACAGGCTTCATATTAGCGGGATAGATAAGCAAATTGTTGGAGAGCAAGCAGCTAGGATTCGTAGCCTTCGACCGCCTGATGCGTACAAGGGTAAGGGAGTGCGTTATGCAGGAGAACAAGTGCGCCTAAAACCTGGTAAGTCTGCTGCTAAGAGGGCTTAAATATGGCAAAACTAAAAACAAATTGGGCTGCTCGAATTGTTCGTCATAAAAGATTGCGTCAATCTTTGAGCGGGACTACGGATCGACCAAGGTTGAATGTGTTTCGTAGCTCAAAATTTACCTATGCGCAAATTATTGATGACCAGCAGGGGCATACTTTGGTTTCAGCTAGCTCTCGCGAACTACCTGTAGATTCTCAAGCGAAGACCGACGCTGCGAGGGAAGTTGGGCGGTTGTTAGCAGAAAGAGCAACTTCCACAGGAATAAAGTCGGTTGTCTTTGATAGAGGCGGTTATCGCTACCATGGACGGGTAAAAGCTCTTGCTGATGGTGCCCGGGAAAAAGGATTAGAGTTTTAATTTATGGTATCAACGGAACGAACAAATGAAGATCAATTAGAACTACAAGAAAAAGTAGTTCAAATACGTCGCGTAGCAAAAGTCGTTAAAGGAGGGAGGAACCTTACCTTTAATGCGATGGTGGTGGTAGGCGATGGCGAAGGAAGTGTAGGTGCTGGCCTTGGGAAAGGTAAGGCAGTTCCTGACGCTGTCCGCCAAGGCGTCACCATTGCTAAGAAAGAAATGGTGACAGTTCCCTTAAAAGGTTCGACAATTCCTCATGCGGTTACCACTAAATTTAGAGCTTCAAAAGTTTTGTTACGCCCTGCTAGGCCTGGTGCAGGAATCAAGGCTGGAGGTGCGGTACGTGCAGTGATGGAAGCAGTTGGAATCAAAGATGTAGTAGGCAAAGCATTAGGGAGTCGAAACCCCATAAACATTGTGAAAGCCACTCTGCAGGGTTTGAGTCAATTGCAAAGTAGTGATACAAGGGAAGCCCAGTCTTCTGGTCGGGCTATTTTACCTCCTGCTCCGGATAGGCGCTTACCTTTAAGAAGGGAAATGAGTTCACGGAGAGACAGAGAGGATCGTGAGAAGAAAGAGCCTAATCCAGCTGATCAGGCTACCGAAGAAGTCAATCAGGTCAAGCCTGAGGTCATAGAGGAATAGGAATGGCTAAGTTACGCATTAAACTCGTCCGTAGCCAGATAGGCTCGGATCAAGGTCAGAGGCGCACTGTCAAGGCCTTAGGACTCAATCGTCTGAACGGCGAGGTTGAGCATGACGATACCCCAACCATAAGGGGGATGGTGCATAAAGTCAGGCATTTAGTAAGCGTTAGAGCTGGAGAGGAAAATTAGTTATGCAAGTGCACAATGTGAGATCAGCTCAAAACCGAACTAAGCGTAAAAGGGTTGGACGTGGAGACGCCAGCCGAGGTACCTATTCTGGTAAGGGAATGAAAGGGCAGAAGGCTCGATCTGGAGGTGGTGTTCGCCCTGGTTTTGAGGGTGGACAGAACCCAATGATAAAAGGATTGCCTCGTTTGAGAGGATTTAAAAACCCATTTCGTACGGAATACCAAGTTGTCAATGTTGATCGGCTAAACGCGTTACCTGCAGAAATTAATGAACTATCGCCTGCTACTTTGGAGTCCTTGCGAATAATAAGGCACGCTGATAAGCCTGTAAAAATTCTTGGATTTGGTGAAATCAGTCGCCCAATCTCAATTTCGGGTGTCCAAGTTTCAGGAACTGCTAGAGCAAAGATTGAATCTGCTGGCGGATCGGTACAGGAGGGGTAGTTTTTGAGAGCTGGTCAAACTGGAACTAATGGACCTGTTGGTCGACCTGCTTTAATTCAGGCAATGATCGACGCTTTTCGAGCACCGGACCTTAGGGCCCGGATTCTTTTCGTATTAGGGATGTTAATCATTTTTAGATTACTAGCTCATGTCCCAGTTCCCGGGGTTGATAGGACTGCTCTAGGTAATTTATTTCAAAGTAATTCAATGATCCCATTTTTTGATCTCTTCAGCGGTGGAGGGCTTAGAAATATGAGCATTGCTGCTCTGGGCGTATTCCCTTATATAACTTCGTCAATTGTGATCCAGATACTAACTCCTGTTTTGCCTCAGCTACAAGCACTTGCGAGAGAGGGTGATAGCGGCAGGCAACGAATTAACCAAATAACCCATTGGATTACAGTTCCTATTGCCTTCTTTTCAGGTTACGGGCAGCTTTTATTATTCTCTAGAGCTGGTGTTTTCACCTTTCCTGTAAGTTTCTTTGGCCCTGGGGCATTTGAAACTCTTACAATAGTTATTAGCTTTGTAGGTGGAACCATGCTTCTTGTTTGGATGGGAGAACTTATTACAGAAAGAGGTATCGGCAATGGGATATCTCTTATTATTTTCGCGGGGATTGTGTCAGGTCTTCCGATGATGTTGGGCCAAGGATTTCAAGCCAGAGATAACTCAGGCGGATTATTGCTCACTGCAGTGATTGGATTGGGTTTAATTTATTTTATTGTTGTGTTTAATGAGGCTCAACGACGTATTCCGGTTCAATACGGTAGAAGTGTATTTCGCGGAGGGCGGATGTATCGGCAGTCTGGAGCTACTCATTTACCGCTACGTGTTAATTCCGCGGGTATGATTCCCTTAATCTTTGCTTTTAGCATAATGGTCCTACCTGGGACTATTGCAAATTTCGTCTATAACCCTTCTAGTTCTGGATTTATCTCAACCTTTGCGGGTTTTATAGTCTCTGTATTTGCCCCAACTTCAGTATGGTATTGGATCGCAGTGTTCCTGCTTGTTGTACTTTTTACATTTTTTTATACGTTGATAGTATTTCAGCAGCAGCAACTCGCAGAGAATTTACAAAAAAATGGGGGCTTCATCCCAGGCATTAGACCAGGTGTCCCGACACAGCAATACCTTAATAGAGTGATATTGCGAATTACATGGGGAGGGGCTCTCTTTCTAGGTCTAGTTGCGATAATGCCATACTTTTTTACTCAGATTACGGGAATTAAAGCACTTACTTTAAGTAGCACAAGCTTGCTTATTATGGTTTCGGTAGCTTTGGATTTCATGCGTCAACTTGAAGCACAATTGCTCATGCGCAATTATGAAGGATTCATAAAATGAGCAAGCGCGTCATTCTTTTAGGCCCACCTGGGGCGGGCAAAGGGACCCAAGCACTCATTATAGCGAACACCGCAGGAGTGGCTCACATTGCTTCCGGAGATCTTTTCCGTAAGCATCTTGGTGAAGGTACAGAGCTTGGAATTTTAGCGAAAGAATATATGGCCAAAGGGGAATTGGTCCCTGATGACTTAACTATTCGCATGGTTCTGGAACGCATGAATGAGGACGATGCTTCAGATGGATATGTACTTGATGGGTTTCCTCGGACGGTTGAGCAGGCTGAAGCATTGGATGACGCTTTGCTGAGCCAAGGCCAAGAAATTGATAAAGCTCCGCTAATTGAGGTTGGCAAAGAAGAATTGATTCGTAGATTATCCGGAAGATGGATATGCACCGACTGTCAGACTCCATACCATCAAGTATTTAATCCGTCAAAATTAGCGGGTAAATGTGATCTATGCTCAGGAGATTTATACCAGCGAGAAGATGATAGAGCCGAAGTTGTTGAGGCAAGGTTAGACACATATGACGTACAGACAACACCATTGATAGGGTATTACCAATCTCAAGGTAAATTAGTACGTATCAATGGAGAGCAAGAGGTAGACCTTGTCACGTCGGATTTAGGAAATGCAATTACTTTAAGTGATGGCTTTTCGTAATGACTAATGTGGAGTAAAATAGGCGTTTGATGGAAATGAATTCAAAAACGGTTTTTTTGAAAAGCCTAAATAGAGGCCTTACTTCAGGCCGCTCGTCAAATGGCATTACGGTCAAAACCTCTTTAGAACTAGATCGTATGATCGATGCTGGTCGTATAACGGGTGAAGTCCTAACAGTCTTGCGGGATTCTATTTGTGCAGGAATGACGACTTACGAGCTTGATCAAATTGCGGAGAAAGAAATTCGTTCACGGGGTGCGATTCCAGCTTTCAAAGGGTACCGGGGATTTCCTGGAACCCTTTGCGTTTCTGTTAATGAAGAAATTGTCCATGGGATCCCAGGCAGCAGGGTCATAGCTGATGGTGATGTAATAGGACTTGATTTAGGTGCGATCGTGGATGGGTTATACGGAGATTCCGCTATCACGGTAGCCGTCGGCGAACAGAATGTTGCTACATTAGATCAAATTGAGACTGGCAGAGCGGCATTATTTGCTGGGATAGAACAAGTTCGTTCGGGGAATCGTATAGGTGATATCTCTAATGCGATTGAGAATGAGATTTGTAAGCGAGGCAATTTCGGGATTGTTAGAGAATATGTGGGACACGGAATTGGCCGTAGATTACATGAGGAGCCATCTGTTCCAAATTTTGGACCTACAGATAGAGGGCCAATACTCAGGCCAGGTATGGCAATTGCGATAGAGCCGATGATTAATTTTGGCGGAGATGAAACTAAGGTTTTGGATGATGATTGGACAGTAGTAACTGCAGACGGTTCAGTATCTGTTCATTTTGAGCACACAATTATAGTTACTGAAGGCAAACCAATTATTACAACTAAGGTGGATTAGGGGATGAAATTGCCGAATGGCTAAAAAGGAATCTATAGAAGTTGAGGCTACAGTCCTTGAAGCACTGCCTAATGCTAGTTTCAGAGCGGAATTAGCTAATGGCCATGAAGTACTAGCTCATGTATCTGGGAAAATGCGAATGCATTTTATCCGTGTTCTTCCAGGTGACCGAGTGTTGGTTGAGTTATCTCCGTACGATTTAACGCGCGGTAGGATAACTTACAGGTTCAAATAAACAGGAGTTTGATGTGAAGGTTAGGGCGTCAATAAAACCAAGATGTGATAAGTGCCGTTTGATTCGAAGGAATCGAATAATTCGTATTATTTGTACGAATCCACGGCATAATCAGAAGCAGGGGTAAGATAAATGGCACGTGTTGCAAATGTAGACATTCCCGATAATAAGCGTATTGAAATCGCTCTACGTAGTATTCATGGGATTGGACCCGTGGCTGCGGTAAAGATCACAGCGCGAGCGGGATTGTTAGGTAATCCTCGTGTTCGAGATGTATCCGATGAGGATTTGACAAAAATTCGAGAGATAGTCGATCAAGAATACATGGTTGAGGGTGATCTTCGCAGAGAAGTTCAAGACAACATAAGGCGTCTAATCGATATTGGTGCATACAGAGGAATCAGGCATCGCCGTGGACTCCCGGTGCATGGGCAGCGTACAAAAACTAACTCGCGTACTAAACGCAGTGGTCGTAAGGCTATTGCGAATAAGAAACGCATAATGAAGTAGGGGGGACACCTTGGCTAGGGCCAATAGAACAAGAACTCGAAGGCGTGAACGTAAGTTTGTGCCTCGTGGCAAAGTATTCATTACCGCCACGTTTAATAATACTCTAGTGTCGTTGACGGACCCCGAGGGTAACGTTGTTGCTTGGGGATCAGCTGGAGGAGTGGGATTTAAAGGAGCTCGTAAAGGAACGGCATTTGCTGCTCAAAGAGTTTCTGAAACTGCTGCCAAGAAGGCAATGGAACATGGGTTACGGCAAGTCGAAGTTTATGTCAAAGGCCCTGGTGCTGGACGTGAATCTGCAGTTCGAGCTCTTCAAGGTGCAGGACTAACCGTGACTAGTATTAGAGATGTTACACCCATACCACATAATGGATGCCGTCCACCTAAACGGCGCAGGACATAGAGAGATAATATGGCAAGATATACAGGACCAGTATGTCGGCAATGCCGACGATCAGGGGAAAAACTTTTTTTGAAAGGTGAAAGGTGTTTTACGCCCAAATGTAGCGTAGAGAAACGACGGAAGACACCTGGAGACCAACAGCCTCGCAGGCGGCGTGCTTCTGATTGGGCCATTCAATTACGAGAAAAACAAAAGGCTCGTCAATCGTATGGTGTTCTCGAGCGCCAATTCCGAAAATATTTTGGTGATGCAATTCGATTACCAGGTGCAACTGGTGACAATTTACTTCAGTTGTTAGAACGGCGATTGGATAATGTTACCTATCGAGTAGGATTTGCGGACTCTCGTGCTCAAGCACGACAAAGAGTACTTCACGGTCACTTCACCGTTAATGGTAAGAAAGTGAATATACCTTCTTACAGGGTTAAAGCAGGTGAGGTTGTTGCTTGGAAGCCAAATAGCAAAGATAAGCAATTTGCACAGGATGTTATAAGGACTGTTGGCCAACGTCCCGTGCCTGAGTGGATTTCGCTTGATAAAGGCGAAATGACAGCGAAAGTTAATCGAGTTCCAGAAGCGTCAGATATTGACTCTAGATTGGAGACTCGAATGGTAGTGGAGTTTTATTCCCGTTAACAAGACCTCTTGAGGTGCACTCGTTTCGACTAGTGCTGAAGGATGTGATTTAAAGATGTTGGAATTTGTTTATGATGAGCCAAATGAAGCTGCAGTTGATGCGGCACCCGTTCCGCAAGCAAGCGTGCGTGTTCACGAGACTACAGATACCTATGGCGTTTTTACGATAGAGCCTTTGCCGCGTGGGTATGGAGTTACACTTGGGAATCCAATTCGGCGTGTATTACTTAGCTCTATTGAAGGCGTAGCAATTAACTGGGTGCGCATAGAGGGTGTTGAGCATGAATATTCGACTATTCCAAATGTAAAAGAAGATGTTGTTGATATTCTTCTTAGCATAAAGTCTATCAATTTACGCTCCAGCACTGATCGCCCTGGAAAGCTTCGACTGGAGGTTACAGGTCCAGGCCAAATAACAGCCGGTGATATTATGTCGTCGTCTGATTTTGAAGTTGTTAATCCTGAAATGCATATAGCCACATTGGATGGCGATAACTCCAAGCTAGTTATAGAAATGAATATTGAGCGTGGTGTTGGCTACGAGCCTGCTGCCTCTGGTGAAGGCTTACCCATAGGGGTCCTGCCGGTGGATGCAATTTACACCCCTGTTCGGAAGGTTAATTTCACTGTTGAATCTACTAGAGTAGGGCAGCACACAGATTACGAGCGGTTAAATTTCGAAATTTGGACAAATGGTGCTATTGCGCCAGTGGATGCAATTAATCAGGCTGGCCGCGAGCTAGTTGAGCATTTCTTCAGATTCTCTACTGCTTCTGAAAAAGAACAGCAAGAAGGTGATAGACCCACTTGGGCCTCTGCAATTCCCGCCTCTCAGTACAATTTGACTGTTGAGAGTTTGAATTTGACAGCACGAACGCTGAATTGTTTAAAACGAGCACAGATAAATAAAGTGGGCGAAGTTCTGGAGAAAACTAGAGATGAATTGCTCAGGATAAGGAATTTTGGAGAGAAATCATTGACTGAGCTTGATGAAAGATTACGTGAATTAGGAATAGATCACCCTGACTTTAGTGTTAATGGGGATCTCGATTCAGAAGTTGTGTTGGAAGCTGAGGTAAGTGGAGAGTAAATATGCGTCATCGAGTATCAGGCCGAACCTTAGGCCGTAGAACAGAACATCGAGAGTCGATGTTATACAACTTAGTCTCGCAATTAATTAAGCATGAGCGTGTAACGACAACAGAAGCGAAAGCTCGTGAAGTTAAAGCGATTGCGGAAAAGATCATTAGTAAAGGCCGAGAGGAAAACTTGCATAGTCGCAGGCAAGCTTTGGCTGTCCTTCCAGATAAGGACTCTGTTGAAAAACTATTTGATGAAATAGGGCCGCGCTACGCTGACCGTCCTGGTGGCTATACCAGAATGGTTAAATTGATGCCTCGAAAAGGCGACGCAGCTCCTATGGCATTACTGGAGTTAGTATAGGAGTTTATGACGAGGCGGATTGCTTTAGTCATTGAATACGACGGAACAAATTTTTCAGGCTTCCAAAGGCAGAAAAATGCTTCGTCAGTACAGGGGGAAATAGAAAACGCAATAGAATCGCTTACCCGAAGAGAAACCATTTTGAGGGGTGCTGGTAGGACAGATGCTGGTGTTCATGCTACGGGTCAAGTTGCAGCTTTTGATACTGAGAGTGTACTTCCTATCCCGCAGATAGTTTCAGGATTAAACAACTATTTATGTGAGGATATAGCTATTAAGAGTGCTTACGAGGTTTCTGGGTTATTTGACCCTAGGAGAGATGCTTTAAGCAGGGTGTACAGGTATAGGCTTTTGGAAAGCGAGCATAGGTCTCCTTTTCGTAAAGATTTTGCTCAGTTAGTGAGGATTGGACTAAATACAAACAAAATGCAGTCTGCAGCGGCAACTTTACTAGGGACACATGACTTTCGGGCATTCAGTGGCAGTCAACCAGCAGGAAAGTCATATACGAGGCTTTTAAGCCGAATAGACATTTGGCGTAACAACGATGAAATTGCGGTTGAATTTGAAGGAAACGCGTTTTTGCCTCAGCAGATTAGAAGGACAGTTGCGGCTTTGGTTGACGTGGGGTATTCAAAGACAACAATAGAAAAATTTGAGCAAATGCTTACAAGCGGAATTCAAGGTGCGGCGCAGAAAGTTTTCCCCGCTCGAGGATTAACGCTTAGGGAAGTGAAATACACGGGACTCCCGTGGAGGGAAAATGCAATTACAACGAATAACTAGACATACTAAACCAACAGATCGTACTGAGAAATGGCATCTTATTGATGCCGATGGTGAACGTATAGGTCGCTTAGCTACTAAGGTTGCAAGTATTCTGCAGGGAAAGAACAGGGCTGATTATAGCCGCCACCAACTTAGTGAAGACTATGTAATAGTGGTAAACGCGTCAAAAATTGGAACCTCAGGCAATAAATTAACTCAGAAAGTTTACTACCGACATTCAGGATACCTTGGAGGCCTTCGAACAAGAACGCTTGAAGAAATGCTTGGTAGATTCCCTGAGCGAGTTGTTGAGCTTTCGGTTAAAGGGATGCTTCCACGCAACAGGCTTGGTAGGAAGATGTTACGTAGATTAAAAGTATATTCGGGTAATACTCATCCTCATGATGCTCAATTGAGAATGGGTACATCAGCTACTAAGAAGATTGCAAATAATAAAGAAACGATTCTTGAGCAGGTACAAGAACCAGATATTTCTGCGGATAAGCCTGTAACGAACACAAAATCTGACGGTGCCAAGAAAACTTCTGCTTCACGTGGTAAAGCTTCGACTTCTCCTACTAAACGTGCTGTAGCGACTTCTTCGACCCGCCGCCGCGCCGCAAATAGTAAAGCGAAGGATGGAGAAAGTAAGTAATGACAACTCAACAAAGTTACTACTATGGTACTGGAAAACGTAAATCTGCTATTGCTAGGGTCCGCCTATACCCTGGTGGGACTGGCGCTATGGTGATTAACGGAAAAACTTTAGAAGAAGCCTTGCCTTGGTTAGATTGGCAGAAACGTGCATCTCAACCATTTGATAGTATTCCTGCAGCAAGCAATAGGTTTAATGTAGTAGCTAAAATTGAGGGTGGTGGAATTTCTTCTTGGGCAGATGCATTGAGGCATGGAATATCGAGAGCGCTACTTGTTGCAGACCCCAGTTTGAAGTCTGAGTTACGGAAAAATGGGTTCCTTACGCGTGACTCTAGGATTAAAGAGAGTAAGAAATACGGACTTAAACGAGCTCGTCGTGCCCCTCAATACACCAAGAGGTAATACCTCGAAGTTAAAGTGAAATGAGCGAACGCATCTCATGAAGAATCCCTGCTACTCTGCTAGGGCTATCTGCTTCTGCGTATATCCTAACAAGAGGCTCTGTTCCTGAGGGTCTAATTAATCCCCAGTACCCATTTTCAAGAGAAAATAATAGCCCATCAGTCAGCTCTTTTCTTTGGATTTTAAGACCTGCAAGAGAAGACGGAGAAGACTCTTGAACTTCAACTAAATTAATTTTTGCTGAAGGGTTGAAATAATCAATATCTAGCCTGTTGTAATAGTGATCCCCAACTTCAGAGTGCAAATGTTGAACCAACTCTGAAACTTTCATACCTGTTTGCGCCATTAGTTCGAGGAACAACAACCCGCTTAGTAGCCCGTCTCTTTCAGGTATGTTACCTCGGAATGCGTAACCTCCGCTTTCTTCTCCAGCTGCAATTGCATCTGTTGCCATCATTGCGGGTCCAAGGAACTTGAATCCCACCGGAGTGGTGATCACGGTACTTCCATACTTTTCCGCTAATTTGTTAATCATGTTACTTTGGGTAATTGAGCGAATTATGGTGCCTGTAAGACTTTTGTTTACAAGCTGATGCAGGCATAGCAATGAAAAGATGGTGAGAGTATCAATATATTCCCCATTTTCATCTAATATACCTAACCGATCAGCATCGCCATCGTTTGCAATTGCAACTTCGTACCCACCTTTCTTAAGAAGCTCAACTGCAGGATGCAAATTTGATTCAATTGGTTCTGGTTGCTTCATATTCGGGAAAATAGGATTTTGTTCCTCACGGATTTCTGTAATTTGTGTTTTGCCACCTTCTAGAAGAGATCTTAGATACCCCGCTCCCGCACCATGCATTGAATCGACCAGCACGCTGAGACCTGATTCACGGATTAATTGTAAGTTTACGGCTTGAGATAAATTTGATAGGTAGGAACTACGCAGATCAACTAATTTTGCTGGAATCGACTTTTGTTTTTTACCCATAAGGGGATTGAGAGCCTTAGGATTTTCAATCAGCAACTCTATCTCGGCTATAACTTCTGGAGGAGCGCTACCACCGAATGAAGGTTTGAATTTCAATCCATTCCATTCCCATGAATTATGGCTGGCAGTTATAACTACTCCTGCCCCCGCTTGTTTTTGGATAATGTTGTAACTCACTGCTGGAGTTGGCACGATGCTGTCTGAGATGAGTGCTTCAATTCCTCGAGATGACATTACCTCAGCAACTTCACAAGCGAATGCATAAGATCCAAATCGCGAATCATATCCGATGATTATGCTTTGAGAATTCAATTGGTGATCATGTAAATATGTAGATATTGCTTCAGCAACCTTTCGAATATTTTCGAAAGTGTAATCGCGGGCAATTAGTGCTCGCCATCCATCAGTCCCAAACCTAATTATTGCGTTATCGTCAGTCATATTTAGATATTGGCGTCACTTCTAAGTGCATCTGCTCTATCTGTTCTTTCCCAAGGAAGTTCTACATCCATTCTTCCAAAATGACCATATGCTGCAGTTTGACTGTAGATAGGCTTTCTTAAATCAAGGTCTCGGATGATCGCTCCTGGTCTAAGGTCAAAGTGCTTATTTACTAATTCACTAATTTGGGGATCGTCAATTCTTCCTGTACCAAATGTTTCGACAGAGACATTAATTGGGGCAGCTACTCCAATTGCATACGACACTTGTACTTCACACCGGTCAGCTAGCCCGGCTGCAACTACATTTTTAGCTACCCAACGGGCAGCATATGCTGCCGATCGATCTACTTTTGTAGGATCTTTCCCAGAAAAGGCTCCCCCACCATGGCGAGCAACCGCTCCGTAAGTATCAACGAGAATTTTTCTGCCTGTTAATCCTGCATCACCATGCGGACCACCTACTACAAAACGACCAGATGGATTAATTAATATACGTGTATCTTTATCAATTAGCGACGAAGGTACTACGGCTTCGATAACATGCTTTTTGATGTCTTCTTCAATTTGAGTATTTGAAGCGTTTGAAGCATGCTGAGTACTAACAATAATGGTGTGAACTCGTTTAGGTTTACCATGAGAGTATTCCACCGTAACTTGAGCCTTCCCATCAGGTTTCAAATAAGGAACAATGCCTTCTTTTCGTGCAATCGAGAGCCTTTTTGTCAGCTGATGAGATAACGAAATTGTAAGGGGCATCAATTCCTCTGTTTCATTACATGCAAAACCTACCATCATTCCTTGATCTCCTGCACCTAAGGAATCAGTTGCATCAGTGACAGGACGATTAGTTTCCCGGTGTTCTAGAGCAGTTGTGACGCCATCTGATATATCTGGAGATTGCTCATGTATACGGATGATTACTTCACAGGTTTTATAATCAATACCTATTTCAGGGTCGTCATATCCAATACGCTTAACGGTTTCCCTGACGATATTTTCATAGTCGACTTTTGCAGTTGTTGTTATCTCACCAATGACAACAACTAAATTGGTACTTGTGGCAGTCTCGCAAGCTACCCTAGCGTGCGGATCCTGGGCGAAAATAGCATCAAGTATTGAATCTGAAACCTGGTCACACAATTTATCAGGGTGTCCTTCTGTCACAGACTCAGAAGAATAAAGATAAGAGGGTGAACTTTCAAACGTAGTTCCTTTTCCAGCCATAACTAACTCCAATCAACAAATAGGTTTTATGTGCCTGTCTCCCAGCCGGAGAGATAGGCTGCTTGTTCTTCAGAAAGTTGGTCCATATGGAGCCCCATTGCCTCTAGTTTTAATGATGCAACTGCCTGATCAAGTGGCAAAGGCACATCGTATACATCAGGTTTGAGAGAATGCGCATTTTGTGCCATATACTCTGCACTTAGGGCTTGGTTAGCAAAGCTCATATCCATAACTGCAGAAGGATGTCCTTCTGCAGCCGCAAGATTAACTAGGCGTCCTTCTGCCAGTAAGTTGATACGTCGCCCGTCAGACATTATGTATTGATCTACCATGGGTCGAACAGACTTCTTCTCTGCCGCAGCATCTTCAAGTGCGTCTATATTGATTTCAATATTGAAATGACCACTATTAGCAATGACTGCCTGATCCTTCATTACTTGGAAATGATGAGCATCGAGAGCATATTTACCCCCTGTTACCGTGACAAAAATATCACCAACACGAGCAGCATCTTCCATTTTCATAACGGTGTGACCATCCATGCTTGCCTCTAAGGCGCGGACAGGGTTTACCTCTGTAACAATTACCTGTGCTCCCATTCCGCGAGCGCGCATCGCGACGCCACGTCCACACCAACCGTATCCAGCTACGACTAAATTCTTTCCTGCAAATAACACGTTCGTCGCACGTGTTATTCCGTCCAAGGTACTTTGCCCAGTACCGTATCGATTATCAAACATATGCTTAGTATCAGCTTCATTGACTGCAATGATGGGATATTTCAATTTGCCTGCCTGAGCCATGCTTCGAAGTCGGATTACTCCTGTAGTGGTTTCTTCTGTTCCACCAATTACATTTACAAGCTTTTCCTGCCTTGTGGTATGAAGTGTTGCCACTACATCAGCCCCATCATCCATAGTCATGTTCGGATTGCCATCTAATACAGCATTGATGTGAGAATAATAGGTATTATCATCCTCACCTTTGATTGCAAATGTGGGAATGTCATAAGCGATTGAAAGAGCTGATGCAACAGCATCCTGTGTAGATAGTGGATTGCTTGCGCAGATTCTTACATCTGCGCCACCAGCTTTTAGCGCTAAAGCCAAATTGGCCGTTTCTGTGGTGACATGTAGGCATGCAACTAAAGTCAGCCCTTTTAAAGGACCTTCCTTTTTAAATCGCTCTTGGATGAGCTTGGTTACAGGCATTTCACGTGCTGCCCATTCAATTAGCCTTACGCCTTCATCTGCAAGGCTAGAATCTTTTATATCTCCTAATTTTCCTTCAGGTTGCAAAATTTCTCCGTTTCTATTCCCCGTAATCCGTAGGTAGTTTTGTTTCGATCCAGACTGGGGTTCCTTGCTCGACGTTATAAAGATTACTAGATTCGAACCCAAGAGCAGCCGCCATTTCAGCAGCTAATCCGCTTCGAACTCCAGCGGCACAAATAAACAGTAATTTTTTATCTTTTGGCAGTTTTGATTCAGCCTCAGTCAATACGTCATCAACAGGTAAGTGAACTGCCCCTGATGCGTGGCCAGAGACCCATTCATCGGGCCTTCGTACATCTACAATGATTGCACCTTCCTGCTGCATTTCTAAAGCTTCTTGAACGGATATTCTCCGATAAGGTTCGTTAGCTTCCTGTCTTCCTCGTTCCATTATCATTCTCCAGACTATTCAAAATAGGGAATAGGTATATTGAATTCCATCTTCATTTCGGGGTTCTAGACTATCACGTTTTTGCAATATTGATCCCACATTTTCCGAACGCGCTTTCTAGTTCATCTGAGATTGTTGTTATTTCGCGATCTGAATTCAAAAAATCAGTGAATTCAGAAATTTCGACATATTCTAGCGTACATCTAAGTTCAGCAAAGGAAATCTCTTCTTTGATGCCTGCTCCCAATAGGCCTCTAGTTGTGAGTTTTTTTGCATCTGAGTCACTGAGGCATAGAAGTAAACCAAGAGCATTACTTAGGGCTGCAGATATGTTGGAATCTTCTAAATTAGTTTGCTCTATGGTCAGGAGGATTAGGTCGTCAGATGGGATTCTAGAAAAAATTCCAGCTAGGCATTGTTTAGTCTCATTTGAAAGGCCTCCGGCTTGAGAATCTAAAGACTGTATTACTAGGGAACTTGCCGTGTCAGTATTCAAACAACCAGTTTGCAGTACTGTAGAGTATGTTTCAGTATTGCTTAAATTTTCACCAAGTAACGTTTCGTATATTTCGCTACTTAAATTACTTCTGAGGCAATTTTTCTCCATGTCAGGGATTTGTTTTATTACATCACTCCAATTTGTAGAGGCTGTTATCACTAGTGGTTCTGGGGTCGGCGTGGGAGTAGCCTCTCTAGACATGCAACTTATCGTAATGCTCGCGTAAATCACTAGTAATAAAATTGCTAGAAGAGTAGTACTTTTCCATATTGACTTGGTCGCATGAATAGCTCTCCCAGTAGAAGTACTTTGATAGTATGGAGTCATGCTGTTACGACAATTATCATTAGCAAATTTTCGATCGTATAGTAATTTAGACCTAGAGCTTAATCCTGGATTAACCACAATTACAGGTGAGAACGGCCAGGGTAAAAGTAACTTGTTGGAGGCAATATATTTTTTAGCTATAGGTAAGTCTTATCGTGCCTCTGTAGAAAAAGATTTAATTTATTGGCATGCTGATTTTACAGATGCCTATTTAATTATAGCTGCTGACATAGAGCGAAAAGAAGGCTTTAGCAATATTCGTATAGGGTTGAAACCATATGATGGCAGTAAAATTTCTAAACAGATCAGGATTGATGGGATTCCTCGAAGAATTACCGATCTAATAGGAACATTAAATGCAGTGCTTTTTAGCCCAGAAGATATGGAGCTAGTTTTTGGGAGCCCTGCTGGGCGAAGAAAGTACTTGGATATTCTCCTTGCCCAAATTTCGCGTAATTATGTTCGGTCTCTTTCAAAATACCAGAGGATTCTTCTGCAGCGTAACGCATTACTTAAAAGAATTAAGGATAAGGCTGCACTAGAGAGCGAGTTAGATTTTTGGGACTACAGTTTGTCATCAGAAGGCGCAATTATTTTGAGGCAACGAGTGGAAGCGATGGATCAGCTCAATCGCAGCGCTAATACACTTTTCAACCAGCTTTCGGGCGAAAGCAATATTGAAATTAAATATTCCTCTACGGTTGATACGGATAATCAGCAAGAGATAGAAAGTGCGATGATTAAGAACTTGACCCTTTCGAGATCTTATGAAATTCAAAGAGGCAGTACTCTTGTAGGGCCGCACAGGGATGACATGAGATTAATTGTTAAAGGAATTGACGCTAGTAAGCATGTATCAAGGGGACAGGCCAGATTAATTGCTCTTTCACTTCGCCTTGCGGAATCTAGATTATTATCCACAATGCGCGGCGATCCTCCAATTATCTTGCTGGATGACGTTTTTTCTGAACTTGATGTGACCCGCAGATCTTTGGTTATGGATGAAATTTCCACGTATACGCAGGTAATTATTACGTCGGCAGATAGCCATTTACTGGGCGGAAAATACTTGGGAGATTCCACTAAATTACTGTTAAGGAATGGTGTATTACTTCCTGAAGGATCATCAACTCATGGCAATTGAGATTATTAATGTTGCGAAAAAATTTGGACATGTCCGTGCATTAGAAGAAGTGAATTTGATAATTAACGAAGGTGAGGTTTTTGGGTTTTTAGGGCCCAATGGTGCTGGAAAAACAACCACTATCAGAATCGCTACCGGGTTTATACGACCGGACGCAGGGTCTGTTCGCCTGCTAGGTCTAGACCCTTGGGCACAATCAGCAGAATTGAAAGGAAGAATTGGATTTTTACCAGATCGCGTTGCTTTTGATAACGGAATTAGCGGGCGTGAGTTCCTAAAATATATGTCCAATTTGCACGGACAAAAAGACGCGAGCCCCTGGCAGCAAGAACTTCTGGATCGATTAGAGCTTTCACAGGATGCTTTAGCTAGGAAAGTGAGAGGTTATTCTTCTGGGATGGCAAAAAAACTCGGACTTGTACAGGCAATGCAGCACAGACCCGAATTATTGATTATGGATGAGCCCACTGAGGCTCTGGACCCATTGGTGCGGCAGTCGTTATTTGAGATCATAAAAGAACTGAGTAACCAAGGAGTAACTATTTTCCTTTCTTCACATGTTTTACCGGATATACAGGAAGTCTGCCAAAGAGTTTCGCTTATTCGCGGAGGAGAAATTGTCGAAACAGGTTCAGTTGAATCCTTGAGACTAGGTAAATACCGAACTATGGTCGTCGATTTTAAAAAAATTCCTGATACGGAAATTATATTAGAAGGTGCGGAAATCCTCGATATGGATGGAACAAGAATGGTGATTAAGATAAGTGGGGACATTAACAACGTGATTAGATCTTTGAGTAGGCATGAGGTCGATGACATAGTTTATGAGAGATTAAGTTTGGAAGAATTATTTTTGGAATACTATGGAGACATTGATTAGCCTAATGATTAATGTTTTTTTATATACGTTTCGTAGATCGTTGGTTGGTTTGACTGCCGTTTCCGTTGGGTTATTTTTAATAAGTGTATTGATAATTTATACAATCGAGGCTTTTGGGGGAATTGCAGAATTCCAGCGGCTTTTTGAGTTAATGCCAGATTCAATTTTGGCGCTCTTCCATGCTCAAGGAGGCTTTGGCACTACACCCACGAGCTACATTGCCGGTGATTATCGACATCCGATTTACCTCATTACAGGGTTTTCATTTGGGATTGCATTTGCTAGTGGTGCAATTTCGAGGGAAATTGAACGAGGTACGATACTTATGTACCTTGCTTCACCAATAGAAAGATGGCAGTACGTTTTAGCAAAAATAGGAGTACTTGTAATAGGCACCGCAATTATTGCCTTTTCTATCTGGCTTGGATCTTTTGTTGGGGCAGAACTTTATGGCTTGCCAAAGGGCGAAATAGATAACATGCTACTTGTCTTTGCCCAAATAAATATGTGGAGTTTGATGCTTGCATTCGGGGGCATTACTTTGCTAATTTCCGCCTATAGCTCAGATGGAGGACTAACGATTGCCTGGGCTGCAGGTATTTCTATAGTGATGTACTTTGTCGACTTCCTCTCTTTGATTTGGTCAGTCGCAGAGCCTTTAGGGCCGCTTTCGTTATTTCACTATTTTGACCCAGTGGGGATTGCTAGAGATGCAGTTTTCCCCTGGTTCGAATTTTTAATCCTAATGGGCGTATCTGCATTGAGTATGTTGTTAGCCTTATATGTTTTTCAAAAGAGAGATATATCCAATTAATGTACTTTGAGGAATACTCAAAATATGAAATATGGGGGAACGCTACTATTATGAACTTTACAGTCTATTGTCCAACCAGGAAGTAGAGGATTCATAATTGTGTGCACATTGCAGTAGAGTTTCTTCACTTAATGGAGGACCGAGCAATTGAAGACCCACTGGAAGCTCTTCAACCAGTCCGCATGGTACGGAAATACCAGGAATTCCTGCTATATTGGCAGGAATGGTGCAGATATCATTAGCATGCATTGCAATGGGATCAGCAATCCCCCCAATATCAAATGCCGTATTAGGCGTTGTAGGTAAGGCTAAAATATCTACTTTATCGAATGCTTTTTCAAATTCTTGACGAATTAATGTTCTTACTTGCTGAGCCTTTTTGTAATATGCATCGTAGTAACCAGAAGATAGTGCATAAGTACCCATCATTATGCGCCGTTTGACTTCTTCCCCAAAACCGTTTTTTCTGGTCAAGTCTAAAGCTTTGTCAATAGTCTCAACGCTTGTTTCAGAAAAACCATATTTCACGCCATCGTATCTGGCCAAATTTGCAGAACACTCTGATGGGGCAAGTATGTAGTAGACGGCCAGTGCTGAAAGTGAAGTCGGTAAAGAAATTTCAGTTACTGATGCACCAAGGCTTTCTAATTGTTGGATAGCATTTCTGACTGAATGAGACACGCGCGGGTCTATGCTGCTATCGAAGAATTCTTTGACAACTCCGACTTTTAATTTCTGTATGTTGTCATCTAGTTTGGACGTGTAATCGGGAACTGCTTTATTAATGCTAGTTGAGTCTAAGGGGTCGTAACCGGCAATTGTATTTAGGACTATGGCTGAATCTTTCACGGTATTGGTGATTGGGCCAATTTGATCCAATGAAGAGGCAAAAGCTACGAGGCCAAAACGAGAAACAAGGCCGTATGTAGGTTTTAGGCCGACTACGCCACAAAAAGAGGCAGGTTGCCTGATAGATCCACCGGTGTCAGAGCCTAGTGAATAGGAAGCTAGTCCTGCAGAAACGGCAGCTGCTGGTCCACCGCTGGAGCCCCCAGGTACCTTCACGTTGTTCCAAGGATTTCTGACTGGTTTAAAGGCAGATGTTTCATTGGATGATCCCATTGCGAACTCGTCCATATTACCTTTACCTAGCAAAACTGATCCGGCATTTTCTAAGTGGTTTGCTACTGTTGCATTGTAAGGGGGGTAATAGTTAGAAAGCATTTTTGATCCACAGGTCGTCAAGATGTCGCGTGTGGAAATATTGTCTTTGAGCTGCATAGGAATACCGGTTAAGTACGAATAATTTCCGTCTGCAAACGCTTTATCAGCATCTTTAGCTTGTTCCAATGCATGTTCGAACGTTGTAGTTATATAGGAACCTAGGTTCGAATCCAAGGCGGAAATGCGCTGGATATGGGCTTCAAGTATTTCTTGAGCAGATATCTCCCGGGAATGAAGTGCCTTATGAATTTGTAAGATGGATGCATTAGGGGATATAGGCATTAGGAAGATTTATCCATTACTTGAGCAACTCTGAAAAAGAACCCATCCTTCATCGGAGCATTCTTTAGCACATCTTCTTGGCTTAAGCTTTCGCGAGGAATATCTTCACGCATAACGGAATGGACCGTAGGAACTGCATGCGCAGACGGAGTTACATTGTCGGTATTGATTTCGCGCAAGACATCTACTTCTTTGATCAAAGATGCCATGTCTTGGGCTAGCTGATTGAGCTCATCGTCTGAGAACTCTAAATGGCATAGTCGTGCAACATTTAGAACCTCTTCAATTGAAAGTTGTTTTGGTGGTTCACTAGACATTAGCTTCTCGTATTTGTAGATTACTTGATTCTAGCAGAATACTAAAAAATTTTAGCTAACTTAGTTCATTGAAAAGTAAATAACACTTATTTTTACATCTCAAATTGCTTCGCAGATTAAATTCCATTGCTTACACTGAAGAGAGATAAGAGGGTAGAGGAAATTATGAAGATCTCTCAGATCTCCGAATACAGCTTGCCTTCAGATGGAGGTTTACCTCCATTGCAGGCGATGATATATGAAGAATTAATGCGAAGGCCTGATGAGGTATTTGAATATCAGGGAGATGAATTAATTAAAACTTTTCCCCGATTGAAAAGATCAGCATTGAATTGGTCACTCTGGCTTTTGGCAAAGACTGGCCATGTAGGGAAAATGAGAGTACGAGTGAATGGCAGGCTTACAACTGTATACGGTGCACATATAGCAATCGCTGCTCTTAAAAACAAAATGGGTATTACTGAAGAAAAGAATATGACCGAAAGCCTTGATGCCTATGGCACCTAATTGGGAATGCTTACATTCAAATCCCTAAGCATTTTGTAGGGGTAAATCCCTGTTTCATGCAAATCACTGAATAATATACCTATTGCGTAACGCCCTATTTCCATAAACTCTTCGACTTGGACGTTTGTAGCTACGTCAGCAATTCCAAATTTACGAACATGTGTGACTTCATCTACGCATTGTGCACACCCGCAATTACCGCGCAAATAGCGGTGAGGTAATAGGCTTTCCTCTCCGTCTCGCCACTTTATATATAGCCCATCGGGTGTAAGTTCTATCAATGTTGGTTCATACTTTTCCTCTGCCATTTACAATCTCTCCTAAATATGAATTTCTTTACCCAGTCCTGTTTCTATAGCTTTCCTATAGACATACATCCCTGCGTAGACATCCTCAATCCCTAAGCCTTGAGACTCAAATAAGCTCGTTGAATTTATAAAGCGAGTAACGTCCACCTGATTAGATACAATATCTTTCAAATTGTACGCTTGGTTCCAATTGAATTTCCGTGTTTCGGCAGCCCAGATTAGCTCACCGCATTCAGATTTTGCGTTATCGACATCATCACATACAACGATTTTACATTTGCTGATCGTTTGGTTATCTAGCTCGCGCCTTGCCCAATGATTACTTCCTGCCGCATTAATATGGACTCCATCTAGTAGTGATTCACCTGAAAAAACAGGTTCTCGAGAATTAGTAATAGTGCAAATAATGTCTGAATTCGCTATCGCATGTTCGGGCTGATTGACTGGCTCAATTTCGATGTTTAGTTTTTTTGACATTTTGTTTGCAAAATTTTGCCGATTATCTTTGTTACGGCTGTAAACAAAGGCTTTATCTATATTGCGGACTGATTGCATTGCAGATAATTGAGTCTCTGCCTGAAACCCACTTCCAATTACTGCTACGGTTTTGCTGTTGTTTGTGGTTAAGTATTTTGTAGCGAGACCGCTTGCTGCACCTGTTCTGATTTGACCTAATGCGGTTGAATTTAAAATGGCAATGGGTTTCCCCGTGGCCGTCGAGTACAGCAACACAACCATTTGGGTTCCTTGATTGCTACCAGTCACATAAGTTTTTATTCCTGCAACCTCTTCAGTCCCAGACGAACCTGCTAATACTTGAAGGGCTCCGCTCGTCAAGGGAAGGCGGTATCTGGGCATATTTGTTGCATGGCTATGCCCCCAATCCATAAAGGCTTTTTCCATTGAGTCGATACAATCATCAATTGGTAATAGGGTTTCTATCTCGTTTTCACTTATAGCCAGCATAATTTTCCTTGAATTAATCTAATAATTGTTTAAAAGGCAGCTGCGATGGTTCGGAAGAAGTATAAAAATTACTTAATGTCAAACCCATTAGACGTAGAGTATCAAATTGATTTAACGTTTGATTAATTAAATCGCTAGCAATTATTTCAACTGTTTCCTTGTCTGGGATCGCATACCCAAGAGTTTTACTTCGTGTAATTGTTCGGAAATCAGAATACCGTAATTTGATGGATATAGTTCTTGCATTAAGCTTTTTCTTAGCACTGCTGTCCCATACCTGGCTGGTCAGTTTGCTCAAAACTGAAAATATCGGAGTTCCATCTTTGAACGTTATATCAGTGGGGAAAGTTCTTTCTGAGCTAATGGATTTAATATGCTTTATGCCACTAACTATTGAATCATCCTCCCCCATGGCGTTTTTATACAATGATCTTGCTGTAGAGCCTAATATTTGCGCGATCATTTCCGGCTTGGACCTTGCAATGTCTCCAATTTTGTAGAAACCATATGAATTCAAACGTTTTGTTGATTGAGGGCCTATTCCAGGAAGGGCAGATATGTCTAAATCTTTAAGGAATGTTGCCTCTTGGCCAACTCGCACTGCCTTGAAGCCATTGGGTTTTGCCTGCTCGCATGCTACTTTGGCGACAATTTTATTACTTGCCATTCCTACTGAGCAGGGAAGTCCAATGTCAACGTGAATTCTCGCCTTCAGCCTGTGAGTGAAATTAATAGCCTCTTCTTCAGTAAGACCTTTGCTTGTTAAGTCAATATATGCCTCGTCTATTGAAACTTGTTGAAAGGCTTCAGATTCCGTTTTCAGTATTGCCATTACTCTGTCTGAGTATTTTTTATAAAGACTAAATCGAGGGGTTATAAGTATGGCTTCAGGGCATAGCCTAAGCGCTTGGGAAACAGGCATTGCAGATTTGCACCCACGAGCCCTAGCTTCATATGATGCAGTTGCCACTACGCCTCTTTTGTCAGGGCTACCTCCTATCAGTAACGGTTTACCCCTTAAATTATCGTCCTCTAATACTTCGACAGATGCATAGAACGCATCAAGATCCACAAGTGCGATGAAACGATGTACATTCATAGTTCTATAGTATTAATTATGGGAAACTAAAAAAAGCATCGGATGACTCACAACGGGAGGTACAAACTCTCCCGTTGTGAAATTAAGGATGAATTACTTCTTCCCGCGTACGGCAGATGCAAGATCTGAGCCTGGGGTGAACCCAACACGCTTATGTGCAGGAACCGTAACCCTCTGCCCAGCTTGCCTACCTTTTATTGCCCGAACTTGACGCTCCTTAACCTGACGGGATTCGAATGCTCCAAATCCAGTTAATACGACTCTATCACCGGATGCGAGCGCTTCTCGCACGCTGTCAAGGACAGCATTTAATGCTCCGTCTCCCCAAGATCTTGGGCCTCCAAGTTTTTCTGCAACTCTTGCGGCAAGATCTCCTTTACGTAGCGTAGCCAAGACAACACCTCCAATAACCGTTTCTACCTCTTGTGGGTTTACTTATTCCCACGTACGGCAGATGCAAGATCTGAGCCCGGTTTGAACCCTACACGCTTATGTGCAGGTATAGTAATCTTCTCCCCAGCCTCTCTACCTCTTAGTACTCGAACTTGACGCTCCTTAACCTGACGGGATTCAAATGATCCAAATCCAGTTAATACGACTCTATCGCCTGATGCGAGCGCTTCTCGCAAGCTATCAAGGACAGCATTTACTGCTCCGTCTCCCATCGATCTTGTGCCTCCAAGTTTTTCTGCAACTCTTGTGGCAAGATCTCCTTTACGTAGCGTAGCCAAGACAACACCTCCAAAACTGTTTGTATTGTCCTCCCGCCGATTGGGAGTATAGCAGGATTAAACCAAGGTCAATAGTCCAGGTTAGTTTGCATCCTATTCGAACACGTGATCGTAACGGTTATAGAGGTGATTAAGCGGGCCATATCCTTGCCCAATTGGGACTGCATTTGAAATAGCTTGATAAACATATTTTTTTGCAATAGATACAGATTCATAAATAGATTTTCCAGACGCTACACCTGCTGCAATGGCTGATGAGAAAGTGCATCCTGTTCCATGTGTAGAGCTTGTTGTTACTCTTCCGGTTGAGAATGTAAAGTACTCAGAGCCGTCGAAAAGAACGTCAGTTGCGTCGTCTCCAAAATGCCCGCCTTTTACTACAACATTGCGGGCTCCGAGATTATGAATTACTTCAGCTGCACGCTGAGCATCTTCTAGGGAGTGAATTTTTATGTGTGACAATACCTCTGCTTCATGAGCGTTTGGAGTGATAATTAACGAAAGAGGTATTAATAATTTGATCAAAGCGTCCACTGCATCTTCATTCAATAAACGATCACCTCCTTTAGCTATCATTACAGGGTCTACTATTAGGTTACCCATGCGATGTTCTTGAATTTTGGAAACTACCGATTCAACAATTTGAGCACTTGAGAGCATCCCTGTTTTAACTGCCAATGGTTGGAAGTCAGACATTAGTGCATCTATTTGACTTTCAATAATACTGACGGGTAATTCGATTGAGTCATGCACGCCAACGGTATTTTGAGAAGTAATTGCAGTTATTGCCGTTACTCCATAGACACCTAGCGAAGCAAAAGTTTTAAGATCGGCTTGTACCCCCGCGCCTGCTCCAGAGTCCGAACCTGCAATGGTTAAAGCTATTGGCTGTTGATTTTGCATTTAAGAATTAACGTCCTTTTAGGAATTTTCGAGTGCTTTTATCTGATTACTTAATTCTTTAAATTGAAAGTCTTCAGTTTTAGCAAAGCGTGACCATATTGAAAAAACTAAAGTGCAGCTAGTTGAGATAATTATTGCTATGGTGAAGCTTGCCAGTAAGTTACCAGAGGCAAGGATGTGCCAAAATTCTGAAAGTGCATCCCATGTCCACCACCCTGACAGATCCGATTTAGGGAAAAACAATGCTCCAGTGGATATACCTAAAATAGAGCTTATGGCCGCATGTGTTCCTCTAATTTTACTTAACCAGAGGCCTGAAAAAGTAGGCACCATTGCCCCTGCACAAACCAAATCTGCAATTAAAAACAAATATAGGACGCTATCGAAAGCGTACCCAATGAGCGCGGCGGGGATTATCAGGACCGCAGTGACTATTCTTGCGACCTTTAGTAGATGAGTTGTGGGAAGTGACGGTTTTAATCGAGGCAAATCTGCTGTAATTATACTTGCTATACCATTTAATAAAGTGTCCATGCTACTCATAACAAGTACGACAGCTAAAGCGACTAGCAGAAAGAGTGTCCACTGAGGCAATACTTCCAAGGCTAGCGAGAATAGCGCAATCGAGCCGGGCCTATCGCTATCGACAAGGCCTGCTCCAACCGCCCATAGGCCAAAGAGACCCGCAGCAATAATCATTGGGATAATAATTATGGAAGCTGCAAGAAAACCTCTTTGTGCATCTCCTATTGATTTGGCTGCGTATATCCTTTGCCAGAAGCCTTGGTGAAATAAATTCGCAGCTAAAATTGCTATGAAAAGTGTTATTCCAAACTCTATACCCGGCTGATGGCTAAGCTTCAGTAAGGAATCATTTGAATTTCTTACTGAAGCAAAAGACTCTCCCCACCCCCCAAGCTGGGAGATAGTGGCAATTAGAATAATTCCGAGCAAAGGTATTATGAGAAGAAATTGGATTTTGTCAGTGAAAATTGAAGCGCGAAGACCTCCGTAGGTTGTATAGATCATTGTTGAAGCGCCTACGAAAATCAAAGTTATGATTAAAGGAGCATCGGTTACAAGTCGTACAGCACGAGCAATTGCTCCCATTTCTGCTGCAAGGAAAGTAAACATATAAAGCATGGTTATTGCGAGTATCAGTGCGTACATAAGACGGCCGAAACGGAACCATGTAAATTCACTTAAGGAGTGACCGTTTGGGGCCAATTTCCTTACCCTTGGTCCGACAAATATAAATGCTAATACAGGTGCAGCCTGGCCTAATGCATACCCAATAACCGCAATAAGTCCTGCCCAAGTGGCTGCTTCTGCAGGGCTAAATAAAATCCATGCGCCCATGACTGAAGCGACTATTGTGGCCATTGAAGAAAACCTGCCCATGCTTGAACGTGCGGATATATACTCCTCAATATTTTGCCGGGACTTTGAGAAAATCAGCCCCAGAGCCATCATACTCAGTGTTACTGCAACAACTAAGATGAAAATCATAAGATTCATGTATCAAGTACTCCTTCTACAAAAAAGACCACTCCAGTGAGTGGTCGGGGAACAATTTTGTTCTTCCTACACTGGAATTAACCAGATCAGGTTCTAGGGTCGCCCGAAGGGCCTCTCAGCCGGAAATCCAGCTCCCCTGACGTTAATTTGATCTATGCAATCGGTAGTATAGATCAAAAAGAATATGCGGATATAGGTAAATAAAATAGCCTTCTATAAAAAGATTAATGTTTATCTGTAATCATACCTATGGTAGTTTAATAAGTATGTACTATAATGCTGCGGCTAGTATTCTTTGAAAAGGTGCTAATACTAGTAATTTTCAGTGGTTTTGCGGATTCGATTTGAGTAATCTCAAAATTGCTAGATCCATGCCCAGAGGGAGGCGAATACAATGCGCCGAAAATTGTTTTTAAGTTTTGCCAGTGTGTTTTTGTTAACAATGCTTACTACTGTAAGTGCTTTTGCTGATCACAGTAGCGCATCCGTACTTGGCGGTTCTGCTAACTTCCGTGATGCAAGTGCACAAAGCGATAGTTTTGTAGTGAATATCACGGGTGCAACAGTTCTATCTGCTGGTTCAACGTACCAAGGATGGCTTGTAGATGAAGCAGGCACTAAATTGAGCGTTGGGGTTTATGGGCCTGGTCCTGACCTTAAAGGGACCTATGTTAGCCCTTCAAATGCTGACCTGCTGGCCGATTACAAGACGTTCCTAGTAACGATAGAACCGAAACCAGATGATTCCTCAGCTGATTCAGGTAATGTTGCGTATGGTGACTTTGTCCCATCAGCTACATCTGATGCCATTGGAACTTTGCTGGGAGAAGCTGGCCAGTTGAGGACGCAGGCGAATTCCATTCTATCGAGTGCTAATACTGCCGAAGCCTCTAGTGATCTTGCAAGTCAAACGTCTGGTGCACAGGCAGTTATTGACGCTTTAGGTGCCTTGAAAGCTACTGCCGAGAATATATCTGTTCAAGCAGGCGATATTAAGGCAAATGCCGCGGGAGATACTCTAATCTCTACTGCTGCGGATGCTGTAGTTTCCTCAGCTTCAAATGTAATAGCAATTGCTGATAAGTTGAATGCTACCTCTTCTCGTGCGGCCGCTGCGACTGCAACAGGCCTAGCGCTCGAATTGGAATTAGATAATGTAAAAGCCGCTGCTGGACAGTTAGTGAATGGTGATGATTCAGGGAATGGATCCGCCGGCCTTTACACCAATGTACAGGACATTGGCAAGATGAATTTAGTAGTGGGTACACCCCCTGCTACTGGTGATTCGATGTTAATGAATGTTATATGGGTCACTTTAGCAATCGGGATGTTGATGATGCTAAGTGGAGCAATCCTTTACAATAGAAGACCATTGCGAGCTGTGGCATAATTTTCATGAGATAAGTTAAATAAAAAGGCCTCCATTTGGAGGCCTTTTTATTTATTCTAAAGCTAAAAGATTTTTAAGCTCTCGCCACTCTCTTGGGGACATTTTTAAGTTTTCAGGGTCTATTTGCTCCCCTGCTAATAGCATTCTTACTACAGATAATCCTTCTTCGCTAAGATGGGCTCCACCTGTCCGATAATTAATGAAAGCTTTAGTTACAAGCGGGACCCATAATTGCAGGATATTTAGCATGATGCGCGCGTATTCTTGGATTTCCCACTGCGCGTGACTGTCAGCACGCAAGTTCACAAAATGCAGCAGGTTATGCAGATCTATCTTCCAGTACCACTGTGTATAGGTGCTCAGCGGTAATCCTATACGAGCAAGCTCCCGAGCAAGGCCGGTTTCTCCAGGGATTATCTCTTTCCCTTCTTGATTGCGATTTAGCATTTGAAAATAATGGTCGAATGATTGACTGGCATCGCTTTTAAGCAGGTCTAAAATTTGCTCGGCACGATTGGTACCTAAGGAACTTTCTCTACCCTGTTTATTCACTGAAGACTGTGCTGATAATTGTTCAATGGGAGGCGTGTAGAATTCGTTGTCTAAAACGGAATATCGTGCGGAGTATTCATTTACATTAGCCATTCTGTGCCGTATCCATTGTCGAGCAACGAATATAGGAAGTTTCACATGCAGTTTTATTGCGCACATTTCAAAAGGGGAAGTGTGTGCATTTCTCATCAAGTAGTTGATTAACCCCTGGTCATCGCGAGTTTGCTTAGTTCCTCGCCCATATGAAACGCGTGCTGCCTGAACTATTGCAGCATCATCACCCATGTAATCTATGACTCTAATAAATCCATTGTCTAAAACATCGAATGGTTGGTATAGGATTTCTTCTATTGCGGGAACCGTAGCTCTACGCGTTGTGTATTGAATCTTTCGTAGTGCTTCAATTTCAGCTTTTTGTTCGGGTGTTAAAGGCATCCTAGTAAATTTACATCATGCGTTGGATTATTCGCTCTGCCTGTTCTTCAGAGACTCCACCCTGCCGTTTTGAAACAGGGCCTTCTTTCAGGACTGGTTCTAGTTCATTGAGAGATTCTTTTTCGTTAATGTCAAAGAATTTCCCTATATATATTTGATCTCCCCAGACCATAGCTTTTTCACATGCGGCAACCCAATCAGTAGCATCATGGCCTTCATCTTCTAATTTTTTAATACGAGATTTAAAAAATGCGTGTGTATTGTCTAAATTGAAAGTCACACAAGGACTATATACGTTAATTAACGAAAATCCTTTGTGCTCAATACCGCCTTTTATAAGTTCAGTCAGATGTTTTATGTCGCCTGAATAGCCTTGAGCGACGTACGTTGCGCCATTCATAATGGCCGAAGTAATAGGGTTCAGGGGATATTCCACACTACCGAATGGAGTGCTTTTCGTCTTTTGCCCCGGACGACTAGTGGGAGAAATTTGCCCAGTAGTTAATCCGTATATTTGATTGTTCATGACGACATAAGTTAAGTCTACGTTTCGGCGTGCAGTATGAGTGAAATGATTACCTCCGATTCCATAACCATCCCCGTCTCCACCTGCTGCAATTACGGTCAATTCATGGTTGGCCATTTTTACACCTGTAGCAAAGGCTAAGGAGCGGCCGTGTAATGTGTGCATTCCGTAAGTGTTAATGTACCCGGGTAAATTAGAGGAACAGCCTATCCCGCTTACTGTGACTATTTCATGAGGCTGAAGCCCTAATTCCGCTGCTGCTCTTTGTAGGCTATTTAAGACCCCAAAATCGCCACAGCCTGGGCACCAGTCTGGCTCTACGTCACCTTTAAAATCTTTTGCTGTTAATTCAATAATTTTATCTGTCATAATTACCTCTGGGCTAAACAATCACTTCTTGGTCGGGTATAAAGATTTCCGTGCCATTTGTTAGTATTTCCGCAACGCCGTCAGCGATATGGTGCGGAGCAAAAGGTTCACCATCGTATTTGCGTATGTGACCGTTTGCTGTAAGGCCAGTCTCGCTCCTTAAGTACCGAGCAAATTGACCCGAGTAGTTATTTTCTACAATTATGAAATTCTTACCGGATAAGGAGCTCATAATTTCGTCCGCATGAAATGGAACAATCCATTTAATTGCTAATTGATTGGCAATTGTACCTTTTTCTGCGAGCTGATCGATAGCTTCCCTAATCACTCCTTCGGTTGATCCCCAACCTACTAATGTTACTTCTGCATTAGCATCTCCGTCTATTTCTGGAGGATCCATCAAGGAACTTGCATTGGCAAATTTCCTTGCGCGCTTCTCAACAGAAGCCCTTCTTTTATGCGGGTTAGTAAACTCATCAGATAAAAGCCCCGAATTCTCTTCATGCTCATCAGTGGCTACAGTATGAACATGCCCTTTAACACCAGGAACAGCCCGTGGTGAAACCCCTGTATCGGTTTCCTTGTACCGTAGGTACCTACCTTCATCGGAGGTCGGTTCTGTAATCAACTGCCCGCGATCAATCACAGGTTGGAAATTGATATGTTTTGGGTCTACGCTGAATCGTCCTTCTGAAATAAGTAGATCTGAAAGAACAATAGCAGGGCATTGAAGTTTGTCGGTCAGATTAAACACTTCAGGAATAGTATTAAATGCATCTAAAGCATCCTTGGGAGCAACTATAAAACGCTCAAAATCGCCTTGGCTTGCTCCAAGAGCTTGCCATAGATCGCCCTGTTCAGTTTTAGTGGGAACACCGGTAGATGGTCCGGCACGCTGTACGTTCACGTAAACGCAAGGTATTTCCATCATTGCAGCCGCACCCACGGCTTCAGTCATTAATGCAAAACCGCCACCAGAGGTTGCACACATGGACCGTACACCAGTATGTGCTGCTCCAATAACCATGTTGGCGACTCCAATTTCATCCTCAACTTGCCTAACCATAATTCCTAGATTTCGGGCATTTTGTGCATACCAGTGTAGGACTCCAGTAGATGGACTCATTGGATAAGCTGCATAAAATTTTACACCTGCAGCAGCCCCTCCCATTGCGATTGCATCATTACCCGACCACATTGCTTGTGGCTCACCTCCTTGGGGAAGGGGTGCGGTGTAAGGTTCAAAATTTTCCTGAGCGTGAGTATACCCGGCCAACGCTACACGAATATTGTCGTTGACAACATCCTCGCCCTTACGCGCGAATTGCTGGGTGATACTTGTTTCGAGTACAGAAAAATCTAGTCCAAGTAGGTGCATCATGGCCCCAAGAGCAACAGTGTTTTGGTTTAGCCCTGCTCTTGTAGACCCTGTAAGTTCATTTACTGGAATTGGGCAGAGCTGGACTCCTGCAGCAGCTTCACCTGGAGTTATCTGGTCACTGTTATATAACGCCGCAGCTCCTGGTCCTAAAAGGCGCAGATGTCGATTCATAGTATCTTGATTGAGAGCAAGCAGCATATCGAGTTTATCTCCGTGGCTATATATCTCTTTATCTGCAACTCTGATTGTCAAAAAGATATGACCACCACGAATGATTGATTGGAATGCATTATATGTTTGGACATTAAGCCCCCGACGAACCATAATTCGAGCTAGTGTGTCACCTGGAGTAGCGATACCTTGCCCAGCCTCTCCACCTATTGCTAATGCGAAATCAAAATTGTTCTCGCTCATAAATTCCCTCCCCTTGTGGTCTAACCACATCCTATCTAAATATGAAGCGCGCTCTCATATGTAGCAAGCGCTGCCTCTTTTATCACTTCTGATGCACTAGGATGGGCTTTTACAAGCCCTCCTAACTCTTGAGTCGTCCCATCTAAAGCACGGGTAAGACTTAGCTCTCCAAGTAATTCTGTTACCTCATGTCCTATCAAATGAGCACCGAGTAACTCTCCGGTGTTTGCTTCTCCAACAATTTTAACAAACCCTTCACGCTCATCGGCGGTCAGTGATTTCCCGTTTGCCAAGAAAGGGAACTTCCCTACTTTAACTGAATAACCTTTATCGGTGGCTTCTTTTTCTGTTAACCCTATGCTAGCAATTTGAGGGTTACAGTAAACTGCTCTTGGCATGGCATTATAGTCTAACGGCTGTGGTGCCAATCCCGCGATATGTTCTGCTGCAAAGACTCCTTCAGCTTGAGCCACATGTGCTAAAGGGATCCTCCCATTTATATCACCGATTGCATATACATTCTTCCCATTTACAAGCAAATTTTCATCTACTGAGACAAACCCATCCGTAATATGGGCCTGAGCATTTTCTATTCCAATATTCTCAATATTGGGTGTGATTCCAGTCGCAACTAGAACTCTATCAACCCAAAATTCTTTCTTAGTCCCTTGACTATCAAGGGTGATTCTACCTTTATTTTCCAAACAGACCAATTCAGAGACGCTGGTGCTGGTATGCATTTCAATTCCTAATTTGCGAAATGACCTTGATAAAGCTTTTGAAATCTCCTCATCTTCTTTTGGTAAAATTTGCGACATCGATTCAATTAATGTCACTTTTGATCCGTAGCTCTGGTACAGGTAGGCAAACTCTACGCCTATTGCACCAGCACCTATTATCGCGACACGATCAGGAACTATGTCACTGAGGATTGCTTCAAGTGAGGTCATTACAATCTGACCATCAATAAGAACCCCTTCAGGAACCTTTGGCCTTGCCCCGGTAGCGACGATCACATTTCGAGTCGTATATTGTTCGCCAGAAACAGTCACTTGGTTTGGATTATCAATATAAGCAGCACCTTGACGGAATTCTACAGCATTTTTAATAAGAAGCTGCTCGACTCCTTTTGTGAGCCTTCCGACCACTTCCCGACTCCTTTGAAAACCCTTAGCGTAATCTGCTCTTATATTCCCAACGGTAATTCCAAAATCCCCTGCTCTTTTTACGAGATTCAAAATTTCAGCGTTACGAAGAAGTGTTTTTGAAGGAATGCAGCCCCAATTCAGGCAGACGCCACCTATGGTTTCTTTTTCGACGCATAGAGTTTTCAGGCCTAATTGAGACGCACGTATTGAAGCTACGTAGCCTCCTGGTCCTGCCCCAATTACAATGACATCATAGTCTGACATTCTTTAACTCAACTGGTTGCAGTAGATTTTGCATAATTTTATTTACCCAGAATGAATAATGTAGCACGAGCGAAGTATATATGAGTCTGCCTATGCGAGGAATAAAAGACAATCGGTGACTGACCAATTTAAAGAAGGCAGATAGGAGATTATCAGTAAACATTACAGTTATAATGACTTAATGGATGAGCAGGATAAGCGATTAATTGACGCAATAGAACATACTTGGGTCGTAAGGCCACCTAAGCAAGCTTTGGCAACGTTTGGAATAACATCGGTAAAGTATTATCTGGTAACCACGCCCGTGTATGAAGAATTGCATATTGAATCAGGCTCTGAAGAAGCGGTGGTACGAGAGGGAGTAGTAAGAGCTGAGCGACCTCAAGTAGTGACGCCTAATTATTTGCTGAATCATGAAGGATTTGGTGAAAATGCTGGGAAATTTTTACAGCATCTGATTGATGAATTTGGCCCTGATCAACCTGGTTTAATGTACAGGTATAAGAATGATGGTGGAGGGACTTCCGTAGTTTCAGGTTCGGAAGAGGAAGTTACAAAAAAGATTATTGAAAAATTGGATAAAGAGAATAAACCTTTGGAAGCAGTGATCAGGGGTTTAGATGATCTCTGGGATGTTTCACTAATGAAATTTATATATGAATTAACTGCACAATCTGCACGAGCGAATGCTGACGAAATGAAATCTCATGGCTTACTTAGAATGGAAGGATCAGTTCCTAAGGGTGCCCGACGTCGGATTGAATGGATGATTGAGGAAGCAAAAAAAGGGAATTTGGAACCATCCGAGGTTCATAAAGAGCTTGAACGGTGGGGTGTTTTTGACGAATACCAGGATAGGTTTTTGAAGCTATTTCGCTGAGAAGGAAATTAATTGATAGATATAGCAAAAATGCGTCTGTATATGACTCAAATTGGCTTAGCTACTCTAACATTGGCTTTAACAATTTGGGCGGCTGACTTGATCACCGGTTCAATCACATCTAGAGCCGTGGTGGTAGGTGCGATTGCATCCACGGCGTTTATATTATTTATATCGCCTCATAGTAATACTGCTAGGCACAGGCATGTAATAGGCGGTCATTTGGTATCTATTGCTATCGCTCTTCCATTTGCATTGTTCGCAAACTCTGTTTCTGGAGTTGCTTTTAGCTTTTACATTGCTATAGCAGTTGGCTTGTCCATGTTAGCTATGGCTGCAATTAATACTGAGCATCCACCAGCTGCTGGCACAGCGTTTGCGATTGTTGCACACGGGGTGAGCTTCTCACTTGTTTTTTTTGTGTTAATAGCTATTGGTTCACTCGTTGCGGTTCACTCAATTTTCAGAAGATGGATGAAAGATTTGTACTAGCGGTACCGTCTATCACCAATGCCAGAAGGTACGAAGTACTTTGTAGGTTTTAATAGCTGGGTTTCTGCAACTTCCCAGTCAGGCGGGGAATCACTGACAAATTCAGAGAAACAGGAGCCTGTACCTGCAAATTCCATTATTCGATGTATAGCTTTTTTATGAGGCTCCGAGTTTACAAATGCAAGCATTGCATCTCGGTCTTCCCACACCGTATAGGTATAAAATTGCTTATTCCACCATTTACCTCTTATCCCCCCAGCGTAGTAACCCGGCTGCAATCGGGCGAACTTGTAAATCTTCATGTTTAATCCCATGAAAGCGAGCGTTTGGGTAAAACGTTTCAAACTAAAAAAAGTGACAACGTGTATTCGCGGTTTAGGTTCGTAAAGTTCGACAGATTGTACCAATTGATTCCTCTAAGTTATGTGGACTCCACCGTTAACTTCTAGCAACGCACCAGTAGTGTAGGTAGATAAATCAGAACAGAAAAATACTATTGGCCCTACGGCTTCTTCAATAGAACCTGCTCTATGCAATGGGATTTCTTCTAGTGCTTTCTGCCGGGCGGTTTCAGGAATTCCTTGAACTGCTCCGTCTACATATTCGTTTTGTGATTCTATGGGTCGTGTCATACGGGTATCTATAAGGCCGAAGGCAAGTGAATTTGCTAGCACATTGAACATTGCACCTTCTATGGCAACTGTACGCGTCAATCCGGCAATCCCTGCTTTTGCTGCGGAATAATTAGCCTGCCCTAGATTTCCAAACCCGGAAAGAGAAGAGATAGTGACGATCCTTCTTGCTGGTACAGTGGTTCCGTTTTCTTTTTCTTCTCGCGCCTTTTCACGCATGATTTTGAAAGAATCACGTACAACTTTGAAAGTCCCGCCTAGATGGACATTTATTATCGTTTCAAATTGTTCATTAGTCATTCGATGGATCATGCCGTCCCACAAGAAGCCCGCGGCAGGGACTACTATATGAATATCCCCAAAAGTATCTAATGCTTTTTGCGCTAATTTTTCCCCTATATCGTCTGCAGTTACTGATTCTGCAATGCCAACTACTTCTCCTCCATCTTTTTGGATGCGTTTTATGGTTTCGTCTAATGGTTCTTGGTCTCGATCATTAATTACTAATTTTGCTCCTTCTTGAGCAAGCCGTAATGCGACTCCCTGACCTATACCTCGTCCCGCACCTGTGACGATCGCAACTTTACCTTTTATTCCATCAAGCATTTTTTTCTCCATTAAACGTGCTGTTACGTGATATGGAATCCCAATCGTTGTTCAGTTTTATGCGCAATATCTGAAAGTTGATTTTCTGAAAGCCCGTCAACTTTTATAGATACCACATGATCAAGATTGTATATAACGACAGGATTTTCGAGTATGAACCCTCTAGGCGTAGAGGGATTGAACGCATCATCTATTCTACTGGTCGTTCTTGCTATTAAGTCAGCAACACCTTCAGGTGTGTTCGGGGCAGGGTATGCGTGCTGAATAATTTGCCCAGTACTTGTGGTAACAGAGATAACTAATATAGCAGTATTCGATGAATTAGACATGAACTCCCTCTCAATTCTAATGTCAGGTACTATGATAAAGCTAACCCCTATTCAATGCGCAAACAAATTATGGTCATTGGTAGTATTTAATTATGAATTCTCAAGACGATGTAAAAGAATTACCAATATTAAAATTGTATATAGATGGTTTTGGACGCCAGGGTGAGGCTATAGCCAATTTCGAAGGGAAAACGATCTTCGTTTTTGGAGGTATCCCCGGTGAGACTGTTTTGGCACAGGTTATAGCGGAACGCAGGAGCTATACAGCCGCGGAAGTAGTTGAAGTGCTGGTGCCTTCAGATAAGCGGGTTTCTGCACCTTGCAAATTCTTTGGCCGATGTACTGGATGTCAATGGCAGCATATTAGTTACGACACTCAATTAGAGATAAAGCGTGACATTCTGATTGATGCACTCTTCCGGATTGGTGGAATAGAGCCGTTAGTCTTACCAACACTTGGGAGCGCTCAACAATTAGGCTATAGGAATCATGCTCGCTTCACTGTTAGCAAGGAAGGTGGGCGATTAGGTTATGTGCATAAAGAGCGCAGAAAGCATGTGGAGATTGAAAATTGCTTACTGATGGCGCCATGGATCAATGAAGCTATTGAATTGCTTCAAGGGAAAGTAAGTGAAACAACTCAGCTATCTCTTCGGTACGGGATGAATACGGGTAGTTATCTGCTTCAGCCAACTTTTCAAAATCCTGATATTTCGCTCAAATCTGGTCAAAAATATTACGAAGAAATTCTTTTAAGCAAGAGGTTTCAAGTTTCTTCCCCTTCGTTCTTCCAAGTAAACTCTCTCCAGGCAGAACATATCGCACGTTTAGTTATAGATGAATTAGAACTTGATGGTACTCAAACCATTGTAGACGCCTATGCAGGAGTGTCTACATTTGCTGTGCTAATTGCAGACCAAGCTAAGAAAGTAATCGCGGTTGAAGAGTCTGCTTCTGCTTTGATTGATGCCACTGTTAATACTAAGGATATTAGTAATGTGGAGATATTTCAGGCAAAAACGGAAGAATTGCTTTCGAGTATTGCCGGCAATGAAATCGATGCAGTAATTTTGGATCCACCACGTTCTGGTTGTATGCAAGGTACATTGGATGCGTTACTGGACTTTCCTCCTCCAAAGATTGTGTATATTTCGTGCGAGCCTGAAACTTTGGCTAGGGATTTATCTATTCTTACAGCCGGCCCTTTTAAAATAAAAAACGTACAACCGATCGATATGTTTCCCCAGACCCACCATGTTGAATCAATCACGACCCTAATCAGGGACAATGACAGGTTAAATCTGATCAATGCAAGGCAATCACTCACATTAGCTTCAGGTTCTCCTCGGCGAATAGAGATTCTCCAAGGGCTAGGGTTAGAATTTGATGTTAAAACCTCTACAGTTGAAGAACCTTCGGTTCCGGATGGGACAAACCCAATAGAACTTGCAAAGAATAGAGCGTATGAAAAGGCTATATCGGTCGGATCAGATACATTTGAAGGAACAGTTTTGGGTGCAGATACGGTTGTGGAAATTGACGGGAGAATTTTAGGCAAGCCCAGCGATTCTGAGCAGGCACGGGAAATGCTCAATTTATTACGAGATAAAGAGCATAGGGTTATTACGGCAGTTTGTGCTTATGATGTTAGTGTTGGCGAGTTTTTGATTAGCCATAAAACATCAATAGTGCATATGAGGAAATACTCAGACGAAGATATCGAGACTTATATTGCATCAGGTGATCCTATGGACAAGGCTGGTGCATATGCAATTCAAAATCACTATTTTGCGCCTGTCGAAAAAATCAACGGATGCTATTTGAATATTGTCGGTTTACCTGTGTGTACAACTCTGAACCTATTGCAAAGGTTTGGTATTAGAATAAAAAACGATTTACAGTCTTCTTTGTTAGGTCTGACAAGGTGCCCAGAATGTAAAAAAGCAGTGGGACTGCAACAGCCTTCGGGCAGGAAGAGGCGATGAATATTTTTGGCATAGGTAATTTAGAATTACTTTGGGTCTTGATTATTGCACTTGTTTTACTTGGGCCAGCCCGAATGATAGACGCCGCGCGCTCTGCAGGTAAGTATTGGCGTGAGGCTCAGCATCTATTGAAAGCGACAGCAGATTCTGCCACTATCGATTTAGATAGGCCAATAGCTTCTCCAAAAACTAAATTAGAACCTATACCTCCACCTGAAGATTCTTTTTCAAGAAACGACGACGTTGGTGGTGATGCTTCGGAAAAAAGAGAAGTTTAGCTTTGGCTGAGGTTATGACGCTCCGGGATCATCTAGAAGAATTACGTAAACGTATTTTGTTCATAGTTGTTTTCATTGTAATCACAATGGTTGCGGCTTTTGTTTTTAGAGACACAATTCTTGATTTTTTGCTCGAACCAGGGTTTTCTCAGCTTGATGAAAAACCTATAGCGACTGAAGTGCTGGAAACAGTAAGCGTCACTTTCAAAGTTACGTTGATGGTCGCATTTGCTGTTTCTACTCCTGTTCTACTCTATCAATTAATCATGTTTGCCTCACCCGGGCTCACTGTTCGAGAGCGGGTCTATCTATTTTTATTTTTGCCAATGGTGATTATTGCCTTTGCTACAGGAATGGCTTTTGCCTATTACGTTTTATTTCCACCGGCGTTTAATTTTCTTTTCAATTTTGGTTCAGAAAATATCAATGCAGAGATTCGTATTTCTAGCTATATAAATGTTCTAATTTCTTTGATGTTTTGGATGGGTGTCATATTCCAAATACCTTTAGTTCTTTTTGGACTTGCACGCTTAGGGGTTGTTACTCCAAGGTTGCTAGGAAGATTTCGGCGCTTTGCAATATTATTAGCCTTTGTTGCAGCCGCAATAATTACCCCAACATTCGATCCGGTAAATCAGACGTTAGTAGCCGTTCCAATAATCGTGCTTTATGAATTGGGTATTTTATTGGCACGGGTAGGTCAACTACTTAGGAAGAGATCACAAAACGATACAGAAAAAAAAGGATTTTTTAGAAAATTAGTTTCACGACTTAGGTTTTGGAAGAGATAAATTTTTTAATTATTTTTTTTTGGATTTTGAGGAAGATGCTTTTTGGGGAGTATCAGCGGAGGCTTCGCCTTCTATTTCCTCTTTAACGTCTGAGACAGAGCCTCGGAATTCTTTTATACCTTTGCCAAGGGCTCTCCCGATTTCAGGGACTCTACCAGCTCCGAATATTACAAGGACAATTACAAGAATTATCGTTAGTTCTGGCCAACCTAGTCCAAACGGCATAGCAGCCCTCCTCTTAGTACCTAGCATGCTCTCACACAGAATAGCACGGGCTGAGCTGGACTTAAACAAGTACGAGTGCATAAAGAATTACTTAGCATTATTAATTGGTACTGCGTATACACGTTCACGCGGTACTCCTTCGGAAAATTCAAATACGTGTCACTAAATTAAAGAACAGTGGAGTTTGAACAAATATTATTTATGCGGAAGAGATACGGACTCGGCAATCAGTTCAGTCAATGCAATTTCGTCGTTACTGCTTGATTTAATGGATATATCAGTTTTTAGAAGCATTGAGTAAAACTGGATAATAGCCTCTTTACTGAATCTTTTGGCTTGGTTTTCCGTTTTACGTATCACGAAGTCAGATTGAGTTCCGATGCGTGGCCCCCATTCATGGGGGCTTACGTTTTTTTCTAGCAGCTCTTGAGCAATCGCGATTTTCCTAGCTTGACTAGCGATCATGGATAGTAAGTAAGTTCCGGTCTGTCCATCGTAGAATAGCTGTTGAGTCGTTTTAAGTGCCTTTGCATATTTGCGGTCCATAATTGCATCAACTAACTCGAAAATATTGGCTTCACGAATTCTAGTTACTAACTCATTTACGGCATCAATAGTTATGGTGCCATTGCTGCAGTAAATTGATAATTTCTCAATTTCTGAGTTTAGAATCCATAGGTTGGAGCCAATCCGGTCTACAAGAGATTCGCTGGCATCATTGGTGATTTTTGCTTGATACATATGCGTACGATCAATAACCCATTGGAAAATAGCCTCTCTACGAAGTGGTCTGAATTCTTTGATCGAAACATTCCCATGGCTATTGCTAATACTAGTAATAAGATCATGAAGTTCATTCTTGGCAGCTAATCGATTTTCGAAGAAAACAACATCCGAAAATGAAGGTAGTTGGACGAGTAAATCCTGTAGTCCTTCTGGAACGGTTGTCTTTTTTTCCTTTGCACGCCTTGTGCGACTACGGTTTTCGCCGGAGCTCAATGCGCCATGAACGATTGCCATACGCCTATTGGCTAGAAAAGGTGCCACCATGCAGGCAGCACCAAGTGTTGCCGTCGTAAATTCATTGTTATCAATATGTGTGAGATTTGACTCTCTAAGATCTTCAGGACCAATGGCATCTAGTAATTCTTTTAAGAACTCATTTGAACTAAATGAATCTTCACCGTGTACTAAATAAATCAAAGCATCGCCTTTGGTTCTGGCGAATTGAGGTATATTAGTACTGAGGTCCGGGAAACGATGTTTTTCATAATTACAAGAATTTTGTCTATAGCCTATCTGATCTTTAGCAGATCTATTCCATTACGGTACAAAATTTTGCCACTTTTAGGAATGGCTTATTTTATCCTCCCTCGTGATCTCATTCTGGATTTAGCCCCTTTAGGGCTGTTAGACGACTTACTAGTTTTCTCTTTATTATTTAGCTTGTTTGTCTCGAAAAGCACAACTTTTCTTCGAGGTAAGAACAAAAGGAAAGTAGAGGATGATTCAATACATATTACTGATTTTGAATTAGCAGATGATGCTGAGGATGATTCAGAAGAGAAAAACAAGCAAGAGAAAGAATAATTGTTGCGTAAAAATACATCGATTTGAGAAAAACTGACACCGTCAAGGAGATTTTATGTCTACTAACCCATTAAAAAAACACTCTGCAGAAATGACTGATGGCCCTTCTCGTGCACCAGCGAGATCGATGCTCAAGGCTATTGGTTACACTGACGAAGATCTCTCAAAACCCATAATTGGGGTAGCAACTACTTGGATTGAAACCATGCCCTGTAATTACAATCAAAGAGAACTTGCTAAATATGTAAAAGAAGGAATTCGCGAAGCTGGCGGTACGCCAATGGAATTTAACACTATCTCTGTTTCGGATGGCGTGACTATGGGCACGGAAGGAATGAGGGGCTCTTTAGTCAGTAGAGAGGTGATTACTGATTCCATTGAAACCGTGGTAAGAGGGCATTCCTTTGACGGATTGGTAGTTTTGGTTGGGTGCGACAAAACACTGCCTGCTGGAGCTATGTCATTGGCTCGTTTAAATCTGCCTGGTTTAGCTTTTTATAATGGGTCGATTGCACCTGGGAAAATTGATGGCAGGGATATAACTATTCTTGATGTTTTTGAAGCAGTTGGCGCACATGGAGCAGGCAAAATTGATGATGCGCGACTGAAAGCGATAGAGGACGCTGCTTGCCCTGGAGCGGGAGCCTGCGGTGGTCAATTTACCGCTAATACCATGGCAATGGCATTAGAATTCCTTGGGATTAGCCCTGCAGGGGCGAACGCTGTGCCTGCGGTGGGGAGTTCTAAGGCAGATGAAGCAAGGAAAGCCGGCAGACTTGCAATGGAATTACTGAAGAGCGATACAAAACCGCGAGATATTATGACAAGGGAGGCATTCGAGAACGCCATTGCAGGGGTTGCTGCAACTGCTGGCTCAACTAACGCTGTGCTTCATTTGCTTGCGATTGCCCGTGAAGCCGGTGTTCAATTGACAGTCGACGATTTTGATGAAATAGCATGGCGTACTCCTATTGTTGCTAGCATGAAACCGGGTGGGGAGTATGTCGCTGAGGATTTATACAATGCTGGTGGGTATGGATTAGTTTCGCAACAATTGGTCACTGCGAATTTGGTCAATGCTGATGAACGAAACGTCAGCGGGCAGAGTTTTAAGGAAATTGCATCTGCCACAATAGCGGATCCCGATCAAAAAGTAGTTTTGCCAATTGATCAGCCTGTTAATCCTCATGGCGGAGTTGCGATACTTCGCGGGAACCTATCACCAGAAGGCTGCGTTGTTAAGCTTGCAGGACATGGTAGGAGATTGCACCGAGGTCCTGCCAAAGTATTTGAGCGCGAGGAAGAATGTTTTTCAGCTGTGAGAAATGGAGAGATCGTTGACGGAGATGTCGTAGTAATTCGTTATGAAGGCCCAGTCGGTGGGCCTGGTATGCGAGAGATGCTTGGCGTAACCGCAGCAATTCAAGGTGCGGGGCTGGGTGATACGGTGGCCTTAATCACTGATGGTAGATTTTCAGGTGCCACACATGGCTTTATGGTCGGCCACATAACTCCTGAGGCTGCTGTTGGTGGCCCAATTGGTGTAGTAAAGAATGGTGACTATATAGTCCTAGACGTTGAAAATAGAGAATTAAATTTGGAAGTAGATTCCGAGGAACTATTGCGGCGTAAAGCTGAATGGACTGCCCCTGCGCCAAAATATACCACTGGAGTATTTTCAAAATATGCAAAAAGCGTTGCTTCCGCGAGCGAAGGCGCGATAACTAGCCCAGGTCTGACGGGAAGTATCTGGTAAGGGACATTTGTAACTGGCGAGATGCATAAATAGGGATATATCTTTGCCCTATGATTAGTTATATGTCCCTTTTTCTCGGGGTTTTTATCACAGCACTAGGCGTATTTGCTCTCTGGGTTGCTATTAGGCTATTGCGCCAGCCTCCAAGTATTGAGCCCAATGCCATAGAAGAGCGCTTGGAGCTTGTCCTTGAATCTTTTGATAGATTAGCTTCTCGAGTTGCTGAAAAAGTCGATCTAGCTGATATCGCAGTACATGTGAAAAATGTAAGCACACAGACTGATGAACTACATCGTGTTATGTCGAATAATCAATTAAGAGGCTTGTGGGGCGAGCGTATCGCAGAGGACATCCTGACTTCTGCCGGATTAATTGAAGGAATAGGTTACTATCGGCAAAAAGTTCAGCAGGAATCAGGCTCACGTCCCGATTTCACCTTCCCTTTGCCCGGTGGTCTTCGATTAAACATGGACGTTAAGTTCCCGATGGAAAATTATCGTAAAATGCTTGATTCTATCGAAGGTCGAGATAAGGAATTAGCTCAAAAACAATTAATGCAAAATGTTCGCACCCAAATACGTGAAGTTTCGACTAGGGATTATATTGATCCAACCAGCGGGACTGTTGACTGTGCTTTAATGCTCATACCCAGCGAAAGTGTTTATACTGATCTTCAACGATTAGCTCCAAATTTAATGGATTTTGCTCTATCAAATCGTGTGGTCTGTTGCTCACCATTAACTCTATTCGCTGTATTAGCTGTTATTCGGCAAGCTTCTGAAAGTATGCAGCTTACGCAGGCTTCAAGAGATCTTGCTGTTTCTTTGGGCAAATTTCGTACCGAGATATCCAAATTTTTTGAAAAAATTGATAACTTGAGTACTAGATTTGATTCAGCCCAAGGGGTTTTGGATGAAATTAATGGAATTAGGCGTAAAAAATTACAAGCCAGTGTTAATAGCCTCTTAAGTTTTGATCAGATTGACCGTGATTAGCCAGTATTTGATTGACATCAAAATACGCGAGCGTTTTTTCCCTTTATAACGTACAATCGCGATTCCGAGTTTTTATTAAGAGGTGATTGATGCCGGGTCCACTTGAAGGAATCAGGATCATTGACTTGACTCGTATTTTGTCAGGGCCTTTTTGCACGATGCTTATGGCTGATCTTGGAGCAGACGTTATAAAGGTGGAACAACCTGTAACTGGTGACCCAGCTAGAGGTAATGGGCCTTTCCTTAGCCCACCAGAATCTACAGAGGATAGTAACCAGTACAGTACTTACTTTATGAGTATCAATAGAGGTAAGCGCAGCATTGCAATTGATTTATCTAAAAGCGATGGTAGGGAAATACTACTGCAACTTATAGACTCTGCTGATGTACTCATCGAAAATTTCCGACCAGGTACTATAGAACGATTAGGTTTGGGGTACGAAACGGTTAAGGCAAGAAACCCTAAAATTATTATGGCCTCGATCTCAGGTTTTGGGCAAACTGGGCCATATGCACACAGGCCTGCACTTGATGTGATTGTCCAAGGTATGGGAGGGATGCTTAGTATTACGGGGGAACCCGGCAGGGGTCCTGTGCGCCCTGGCGCAAGCATTGGTGACATTACCGCTGCACTTTTTACCACTATTGCTATCGAATCTGCGTTATTGGAAAGAAATCAATCCAATGAAGGGCAGTATATTGATGTATCAATGTTGGATTGCCAAGTATCAATCATGGAAAACGCTTTTATGCGTTATTTTGCTCTTGGGCAGATACCGGAGCGCATAGGTACTCGCCATCCTAGTTCGACACCATTTCAAGCATTTGAGACATCTGATGGGCACGTAGTAGTAGCAATCATGGGAGGATCTACGGATCAATGGCCACTTTTTTGTGCGGCGATTGATAGAGTAGATTTGATAGATGATCAGAGGTACCTAACGGGTTGGGGTCGTACGCAAAATTATGATGAATTGATTCCAATAATTGAACAGGCCATGAAAGCAAAAACGACAATTGAGTGGGTAGAAATCCTTAGTGAAATGGGAGTTCCAGTTGGCCCAGTGCAAAACATAGAGCAAGTGGCGAATGATCCACAGGTTAACCATAGAGATATGTTTATTAGCATGGATCACCCAAGTATTGGCCCAGTAAAATTCACTGGGAATCCTCTGAAGTTTTCTCGTACTCCAGTTGTGCCGGAGAAATTTCCGCCTCAATTGGGTGAGGATACTACGCAAGTACTGCAGGCTATTGGGTTTACGGAGAATCAAATTTTTGAGCTCCGTGAAAACGGGGTGATTGAGTAATGCTTGCAGGGGCAATATTATCTCTGTTCTCTGCATTTTCATTTAGCGTAAATGCAATTCTGGTCCGTAGAGGAATTGCGAGTGCAGGTGCAACGGCCTCCCAAGGAGCATTCATTACTGTATTGCTTGGAGTTCCATTTGGTCTTTTGGCAGTTGCTATTACTGGTCAATTATTCAATTTTGATGAAATTTCTATGAATGGGTACTTGATGCTAGCCTTGGCTGGGATAGTCCATTTTGCCTTTGGTCGCTATTGCAATTATAGGGCTATTGGTGCTGTAGGAGCTGCTCGTGCAGGTCCGATACAGGCAGTCACAGTTCCTTACAGCGTGGGAATGGCTGTTCTCTTGCTGGATGAGAAGCTTACGCCTCTGATGCTACTTGCGATAACTTTAATATTACTTGCACCAGCCGTGATGATTGAGCGCACCACTATGTCATTTGGCTCGAAAGGCAGCTCCGAAACTGGAGAGATTGAACTAAGGCAACTTGAGGGTTATAGCTTTGCGCTGCTAGCTGCCGTTGCATACGGTACAAGCCCACTGTTAATTCGCGCAGTCGTAGAAGACTCTACTCGTACTGCTGCTATAGGTACATTTGCGGCATATTTTGGTGCATCAGCATTGCTTGTGGCTACACTGGCAATACCTAGCAGGAGAGAACTGATGGGTACAATTAATTTAAGGTACATGCGCCTTTTTGGAGGCGCAGGTCTCGCAGTGTTTCTTGCCCAACTTTTAAGATTTTTTGCTTTATCTATAGCTGACGTTGTTGTGGTTAACCCACTGCAGCGGTTGGTCAATGTATTTACACTGCTGTTGTCCTATGCAGTTAATAGGTCGATAGAGAAAATTAACTTTAGAGTAGTATTGAGCGTGATAATTTCTCTTTTGGGCTCGGGGCTTCTTATTTTGGCTGCTATTAATTCGTAGATTTGTACATTTCTAAAGCCGAACTGTAATCCTCTGGCGTATTGATGTTAGTAATAACATGCGGATCATTCGTAGGTACAAAAATTCGCTGGTCTTGATACTTTAGAATTATTTCTCGTAGGCCCATCTTTTCTTCAGTAATTGATAGTAAATCTCGCATTAGACTGCAGTGAAAAATGATAGGATGCCCGCTTTTTCCATTGAAGGATGGCGTTGCAATTAATGCCTTAGATTCAATCCATTTATCAATTAACGTTTTGATTATTGTTTTCGAGCGAGGTTGATCGACTGAGATAATCAAAATTCCATCAGGAGTGGTATTTATATTACTTAAACCTTTAATAATCGAACTTGATCGTCCGTTGTCATACTCTTGGTTAATTACAATTTGAGTATTGCTGTCCGAGAGTTCGTCTGAAACTAATTGATGATCGTGGCCGACTACAGTGATAATTGGGTCGAGCCCAGCTGCAGAAAGATTCTCAATTTGGTAGGAAATTATAGAACTTGCATTTCCCCAAGGTAGCAATGCTTTTGGTGTATTCATTCTCGATGATCGGCCTGCGGCCAGTAGTACTGCAGCAATAGATGGCATATATTATTTTTCGCTGGATGTTATTTTGCTTACCTTTTTAACGATCTTGTCTATTTGACTTGCCGCCATTGTCATCGCCTCTCCATTACGCTCATGTCTCCATGCGACAATTTCGGCCATGATACTGAGAGCTATTTCTTCAGGTGATCGCCCTCCCAAATCTAATCCGATAGGCGCATGAATTTGGCGGAGCCTACTTTCTGGGACGCCTTGCTTAAGTAAGGATTCATAAATCATTATTGTTTTGCGGGTACTACCTAGGAGTCCAACATATCCTGCTTTTGTTTTCGCTGCGCTGAAAAGTGCGAGATCATCAAAATTATGACCTCTAGTACCTATGACTATCGCAGTGTTAGGCGTAATAGGGAAAAAATCTAAACCTTTTTCATAAGGAGCAGTATTGACCATTTCAGCCATTTGAAAGCGTTCTTTGCTAGAGAATTCTTGCCTATCATCAGTGACCATAATCCGATATCCAAGCGTATGTGCAAGATTTGCAACTTGTAAATTCACATGCCCCCCACCGACCAGCACTATTGAGGCGGGGGCAGTGTAGCCTTCTATAAATATTTCATCATTTTCTTGAGTAATGAATCTGTGAGTCTTCCCCATTTCCATAAGAGAAATTGCTTTCGGAGTTATTTCTACGTCAAGCTTGGAGTCCCCTAAAGTTCCAGAAAGTACACCAGTTGAATCAATGATAAGCTGGGATCCAATTTCCAATCGATTACTCGAGACGACCGTAGCAACAGATAGGTTTTTTTCGCCAGCGTAAGCGCTGGATATCATTGCCGGTATTTCTCGTTTTGAGCCTTGGCCAATTATGGGTTCTATATAAAAATACATAGTTCCTCCGCACACGAGCCCATCGCGTGCAGCGATATCTTCATTTAGATAATACCTTTTGTAAGACGGACCCGATTTTTCTCTCAATGCTTCTTTGGCGGCAAACCAAATGTCTCCCTCTACGCATCCTCCTCCAAGAGTTCCAACCGTGGACCCGTCTTTTTTCACCAGAAGACTTGCCCCTGGTTTTTGAGGTGTGGACCCTTGAGTATGAATAACCTTCGCTATTACAAAATCTTCCTCAGAACTAGAGAGATTTGCAGCTTCGTCGTATACAGATTTCATAAAAATGGCCCCCAGCTTCATCATAACTGTATTAATTTTAACATTCCTTACCTAGGTCATCTCAATTGTTCCGGTGTACAATCTCGAGGTCCATTAAAATATGCTTTTTTGCATATTTGTATATAAGAGATTGGTATGCCAATAAAAAAAATTTCTATTGAACAGAAAGATCTAATTGATCTACGGGCTAGGATTCGCCATTCTGCAGCACATGTCATGGCTGATGCAGTTTTAGCATTATTTCCTGATGCCCAATTTGCAGTTGGTCCATCTACAGATGACGGATTTTATTACGATTTTGCAGTGGAACGCCCTTTTACTCCTGAGGATCTTGAAAAAATCGAAAAACACATGCTTCACACGATTCAACAGAGCATCGCGTTCAAATATTCTGAGATTAGTCGCGCTGAAGCGATAAAATATTTTTCGAATCAGGAATTCAAGCTACAAATTATTGATTCAATTCCAGTTGATCAAACAATAAGTACATATTCACATGGAGATTTTGTAGATTTATGTCGTGGTCCTCACGTGGATAACAGCGCCGATATTGTGGCGGTAAAATTAATGAGCGTAGCTGGTGCCTACTGGCGAGGTAATGAGCAAAATGCAATGCTTCAAAGAATTTACGGCACTGCATGGGAATCCGAGGATGCACTCCAAGAGCATTTGCATAACTTAGATGAGGCTGCAAAAAGAGACCATCGACGCTTAGGGCAGGAGCTCAGATTATTTTTTTTCGATTCCATTGCCCCGGCTAGTCCGTTTTTCCTCCCCAATGGGACCACTCTTAGTAACACTTTAGTGGATTACGTGCGGGATTTATATCAACGTTATGGGTATAAAGAAGTGATCACGCCCCAAGTATTTGATGCTGAATTGTGGAAAAAATCAGGTCATTATGAAAACTACAAAGAAAATATGTACTTCACTTTCGTTGAAGACAGAGAATTTGGTGTAAAGCCAATGAATTGCCCAGCTGCGGCTTTAATTTATGGCGCAGATTTGCACTCCTACCGTGATCTACCCTTACGTTATGCAGATTTTGGACGACTTCACCGTTTTGAAAGATCAGGTGTTACTCACGGATTAACCAGGGTACGAACTTTTTCGCAAGATGACGCGCATATATTTTGCGCACCGGATCAAGTGGAATCGGAAATTTCAGCATTTATATCTATGGTGCAAGAGACTTTTGATGTATTTCGATTTAATGACGTCAGGGTTGCACTTTCTTTACGTCCTGAAAAAAGGATTGGGACTGATAAATTATGGGACATAGCTGAAGGCGCATTAGCGTCTGCTTTGGATAATAAAAATATTGAATATGAGCCTATCCCCAATGAGGGAGCATTTTATGGCCCTAAAATAGATTTTTTTATCGCAGATGCAATTGGTCGTGAATGGCAATTGAGCACTGTTCAGCTTGACTATAATTTGCCTGAACGATTTGACTTAGAATATGTAGATTCAGAGGGCGTACGCCAAAGACCTGTCGTTATACATCGGGCAATGCTTGGTAGCCTAGAGAGATTTTTGGGTGTAGTAATTGAGCATTTTGGAGGAGCCTTTCCCACATGGTTAGCACCGATTCAAGCCCAAATTATTCCAATTGCAGATAGGCATCTTCCTTATGCGTATCAGCTACAAACTTCTCTTGATGGTAGAAATATCCGCTCCGACGTGGATAGCCGAAGTGAGCGGATGGGTGCCAAAATTCGTCAAGCTCAAGTCAATAAGATTCCATATATGTTGATTGTTGGTGATAAGGAGCAGGAATTAAATGGAGCCGCTGTCAGGCTACGGTCTGGAGAAGATCTTGGAGTCATGAGTGCGGATTCAATTTGTGAACGTATTTTTAATGAAATTGTTGCAAGGTCTTAGGCGGGTACCTTGAAACCAGATTCTATTGCGGTTGTAGGTACGACATTGTGGGGAGCCACTCTGTCTATAATACTAGCTCGCCAAGGTCACAAGGTAAGCTTGATTGCTCGCACATTGGATGAAGCAGAACTTCTGAGTTCAGAGCGTAGCTTTGAAAACAGGTTGCCTGGTTACCGATTCCCTGACTTATTAGAGATTACGTCGGATTGGACAGAAGGGCTTTCCAATGCAAGCATTATCGTATTTGCGGTTCCTAGCAATTCTATGAGAGACAATGCTCGAAGGGCTTTTTCTTCAATAAAAAATGATCCAATTGTAATTTCCGCATCAAAAGGTCTGGAAAAAGAAACATCTAAGCGTATGAGTGTAATTCTTCATGAAGAATTAGGAATAGGCCAAGAATTAATTTGCGTTTTATCCGGACCGAATTTAGCTCGCGAAATAGTTCAGGGGTTACCTGCGTCTTCCGTCGTGGCTTCCTCTTCCGAAGAGGCCTCTTTAATCGCTCAATCGGTGCTTAACTCAAATGTTTTTAGGGTTTATACCAATACAGATATTGTTGGCACTGAAATAGCAGGAGCTCTTAAGAATATTATTGCAATTGGAGCTGGTATCTGCGATGGAATGAGCTTGGGAGACAATGCTAAAGCGGGTTTTATCAACCGTGGCTTAGCTGAAATGACTCGCTTAGGAGTAGCATGTGGTGCACAGCCTTCAACTTTTGCAGGAAATGCTGGATTAGGTGATTTACTGGCGACATGTTACAGCACGCAAAGCCGCAATTACCGAGTTGGAGTGGCTTTAGCAAACGGACAATCCTCTGAAGATGCAATTCGCTCACTTGGTGGAGAAATTGCTGAAGGGGTCTGGACTAGCTTTAGTGCTGCAGAGTTAGCCGAAAATTTAAACATTGAGATTCCGATCATTGAGATGACCAATCGAATAATCAAAGGTACTGTGTCGCCGTCTAGTGCACTGAATGAATTTATGAATCGATCTATTAAGCAAGAAAACTAAGATTTTTTGCTTACTAAACTTATCCAATCGTCATCTTGGAATTGCTCAATAATTTGAAAACCATTGTTACTAAATGAATCTGCTACTTCCTTTAGTCGATTCATAAGTATTCCAGATGTAATCAAGGTACCATTTGGTTTCAAGCTACGATTCAACTCAGGGGCTAATTTTGCAAGTACTACTGAATTGACGTTAGCCAATGTCAAATCAGACCATTCGAAAGGTATATTTGGGTTTGGTAGCGACCCGTTGTAAAAGCGGACTTTCCCCGAAACGGCGTTTGATACCAAATTCTCCCTTCCCGCTTTTACCGCTACTGAGTCAATTTCAACTCCAAGTACTTTTGCAGCTCCTAGTTTGGCCGCTCCGATACTTAATATTCCCGATCCGGATCCAACATCAAGTACATTATCTGCGGGCTTTATGAATTCCTCTAAGCATTGCAATGTTCGTCTTGTTGTAGGGTGGTGGCCAGTACCAAATGCTAGCCCTGGGTCAATTTCAATTACGATACTTTTACTATCTGGCTCAAGTTTATGCCAAGGAGGTTGTACTATTATGTGCTTCCCAATTCGTAGCGGAGTGAAATGAGCCTTCCAAGCGTTTTCCCATTCGCTTTCTTCAATCTTTCTTTCTTCAAATTGTTCCAGTTCAGTTAATTTACCGATCAATTGCAGCCCTATGTGCAACATTTCTTGGTTTGTTTTAAAAGCAGGAGTTTGAGGAATGTAAGTTCTGAGTATTGCGCTAGGACTTTCTGGCGGGGATTCTCCCTCGTCGGGATTCCATCCGCCTTCATGTTCAATCACAAGGCCGTCTTTACCGTATTTTTTGAATAGCTCCGCTACTGGTTCTACGTATTCAAAAGGGACTTTTACTTTGAATTCGATCCAAAAGCTTTCTGTCATTAAGACTCTTTCATGGACTTTTGGAGCTTTTCTAGAAGATCACGTTGTTCCTTGGATAGTTTTGAGGGAGTGGCAACATGGATACTGACAATATGATCACCGCGCCGACCATTTTTGTTGAGGTGGGGTATACCTTTGGACTTAAGCCTCAATACTTCGCCAGATTGTGTACCCGATGGAATTTTTACTTCCACTATTCCATCGAGCGTAGGAATCTCGACTGTAGTGCCAAGTGCAGCTTCTGGGAAATTCACCTCCAGATCGGACAGAACATTATTCTCAGCACGTTTGAAAATGCTATGCTTCATAATTCGAATATTTACCAAAAGGTCGCCTGCTTGGCCACCATAATCACCGGCATCGCCTTGCCCATCTAGGCTGAGATTTGCTCCTTCAAATACACCTGCTGGTATCGGAATTTTAATTTTATGAGATTTGTTTTCCCGTCCTCGCCCTCTGCAGGCCTTGCAAGGGTTGAGAATTTTTTCTCCACTTCCAGTACAAACGTTGCATATTGCCTCTGTTACGAATTGACCAAAAACAGAGCGTTGAGTACGTCGAACTTTGCCACTGCCCTGGCAATTAATGCACTGCTCTGGATTTGTACCGGGCTCTGATTTACTCCCAGCGCATGTTGCGCATTTTTCTACTCTGGTAATTTCAATTTCTTTGGTTATTCCAAATGCGGCTTCTTCAAATGTGAGGGAAATATTTGTCTGTAGTGTTCTTCCTGATCTAGCTCTGGAGCGCTGAGTGGTTCCGCCTCCAAAAAATGCATCAAATATGTCGCCAAATCCCCCAAAAACATCAAATCCCTCAAAGCCTTGACCTCCGGATGAATTTACTCCGGCGTGCCCAAATTGATCATATTTTGCACGTCTATTTGGGTCGCTTAATATCTGGTAGGCTTCGTTGACTTCCTTGAATTTCGCATCGGCACCTGGTTCTTTATTACGATCTGGATGAAATTCCATCGCCTTTTTGCGGAACGCTTTGCGTACTTCTTCCTCGTTGGCATTTCTATTAATGCCTAATGTTTCGTAATAATCTCTTTTTGTGGTCATATCTATTGAGGATTCTCTAGGGCTAGGATCAGTTCATTTAGAAACTTAGATAAGTATTGGACACTGGCAATTGCTTTCCCGTAATCCATCCTAGTAGGCCCAAGTGTGCCAATTATTCCCATGTCTCCGCCTGGAGTCCCGTAAGTTGCATATACGATACTGTACGGTCGGAGGCTTTCCTCATGACTTTCTTCACCGATGATTACTTTTACTTCTGATGGTACAGAGGGTTCTGCAAAAATCTTTGATAAGGATCGCTCTTCTAATACTCCTGCAGCATCCTGAGCTTTCTGTCGCGATTGAAATTCAGGTTGGTTTAGTAAATTGCGTAGCCCATTGGTGTATAAAATTTGGGTATCGTTTTTTTGTACATCAGTCAGAACATGGATTGTTTCAGTTATCACCGCATCATAAAGCGTAGATTCGCTACTTCTGCTATCCCACAATTTACGAAGATCACCTGCACTGCAACCTGTAATAATAGTATTCAAGTGGTTTGCAGTATCAGTCATAGCATTTTGATCAACGGCCCCTTCGAAACGAACCATCCGTTGACTTACCCTAGCTTCCTGCATAACGACTACCAATAAAGCATCATTGTCATGTAGGTGCACCAATTGTATTTGCTTAACACGCGCTACTACTGGCTTAATTGTCGTTGCAATAGTCAAATTGGTGACGGCGCTTGATAGTACCTCCGCTGCACTTTTGGCCCAAAGTATTGGATCTGCTGTATCTGGGTGTATAGATTTTCGGACGTTACTTTCAAAATTATCGGGCAATTGTGACGACTTGATAGTTCTCTCTACGTAAAAACGATAGCCAGGGTCAGAAGGAATACCTCCTGAAGAGGAATGCGGCCTTGAGATATAGCCAAGTTCTTCAATCTCAGCCATATCGTTGCGGATAGTTGCGGGGCTGACATGTAACGCATACCTTTTTACTAGTTGCTGAGAGGCAACCGGCACCGCCGTTTGAATATAATCTGCAACTATTATTTCAAGCAGCGTCTGTCGACGTAAGTTAAGGCCTGCAGGTTGATTATGTGTTGTATTAGCAGTCGATGTATCCAAGTGCTAACGCTCCTCCGACGAATGTAGCATTGGAGTTGTCGTCGAGTCAACGACAAACCCAATGGATTGTAAAATTGGATGGTATTGGTATTGTGAAATCAATCTCAATTAGATTGACTCATTAGGATGCTTTTGCTAGAGTCGTTTCTCAATACACAGCACTAAATGGGGGCCAAATGGTACTACCTGGAATTCAACTTCGAGAATTGCGTAGGACCTACGGTTTTGAGGAAGTTGCGATTGTTCCAGGTGACGTTACTACCAACCCCGACCTTTCTCGTACAGATCTCTCCATAGGGCCCTATAATTTCACAATTCCAATACTTGCTTCGGCTATGGACGCCATAGTTGATCCTCAATTTGCTGGATTGATGGCTAGTGCTGGTGGCCTTGGAGTCATGAATCTAGAAGGCTTGTATTGTAGATATGAAGATCCTACTGACGCCTTAAAGGAAATTAGCTCTGCTCCTAAGGAGAACGTCACTGATGTGCTTCAGCGTGTTTACACGGCGAAATTCAATGAAAACCTTGTGGGGAGGCGCGTCGAGGAAATCAAGGCAACTGGTGCTGTGGCAGCAGTCTCTGTCACTCCGCAAGGTACTAAACGTCTAGCGCCTCTAGCTGTTGAAGCTGGTGCAGATATCATTGTAGTCCAATCTACTGTTACTACTGCTCGACATATTTCTAATAGCTTTACAGGACTACGCCTCAATGAATTAACTTCCCAGATAGGCGTACCGGTACTTGTTGGCAATACCGTCACAAGTAGTGCCTCACTAGAGTTAATGGAGCAGGGGATTGATGGGATTCTAGTTGGTGTTGGCCCTGGAGCTGCATGTACAACACGTGACGTTACTGGAGTGGGGGTCCCACAGGTTTCAGCTACATTGGAAGTTGCTGCAGCTCGAGACGAATTTTTTGCGCGTACTGGAAAATACGTTACGGTTATTACTGATGGTGGTATACGAATCGGGGGAGATCTTTGTAAGGCTATAGCTGCTGGTGCAGACGGTGTAATGATTGGTACTCCTTTTGCACAAACAAACGAGGCTCCTGGTGGAGGTTTTAACTGGGGCATGGCTAGCCCACACCCTGCTTTACCACGAGGAACTCGTATCAACGTTGGGGTGCGAGCAAGTCTCGATGAAGTGCTTTTTGGGCCTAGTCATCGTACTGATGGAACACAAAACCTTGTTGGTGCTTTGCAAATTAGTATGAGTATGGTCGGAGCACAAACGGTAAAAGAATTCCATGAAAAAGCTGAACTTGTAGTTGCACCAACAATCGCAACGGAAGGCAAAATTTTCCAGCGATCTGGGCAGATTTAATTATAGATATACACAAATGCTATAAGTATGTTTGACCAGAATTCCTTTTTATAAGTATCCTAAATCTGCATCTGACCGCTCGGCAGATAGCTTTTCCATAGAATTTCTCTTTGATATGCGTATCGATAAGAGGTGAGTTCGATCTTATGAACGGTACATTGACAGATGTTCACGGTCTTAAAGTAGGCCACTATACCGATCTCAGCAATGCTACGGGTTGTACCGTCATAATTGCTGAAGAAGGTGCAGTACCTGGAGTTGATGTTAGAGGAGCTGCGCCTGGCACTAGAGAAACTGATCTTATTCGCGCTGAAAATACTATAGAAAAAATCAATGCCATAGTTCTGAGTGGCGGTAGTGCATTTGGTCTGGATTCTGCATCTGGTGTGATGAAATACCTAGCAGAAAAGAATATTGGACATATGGTCGGAAAGCATGTGATCCCTATTATCCCCTCAGCTATTATTTTTGATTTGAACATAGGAAATTCCGTGACTCCTAATGCCGCGAATGGTTATCTTGCTGCGTCTGTCGCTGTCGCAGATACCGTACCGCAAGGTACTGTCGGGGCTGGTACTGGTGCGACTGTGGGTAAGGCTTTAGGTATAGATAATGCGATGAAAGGCGGCTTGGGTAGTTACTCTATAGATTTAGGGGACGGTGTTGTGCTGTCCGCATTAGTGGTTGTTAATTCTGTTGGTGGAGTACATGACGCCTATGATGGAAAGCTTTTAGCTGGCCCCAATGCAATAGGTGGTCGACCAGAAGACAGTTTTTCGATTTTTGCTGATCACAATTATGGTAAACAGAAATCCATTCAACCTGAGCATTTAGGGAACACAACTATAGGCGTAGTTGCCACGAATGTTAATTTAACAAAGGCCCAATCTAACCGATTGGCAATGATAGCGCATGACGGATTAGCCCTAGCTATTAGGCCCACACATACTATCCACGATGGTGACACTATGTTTGCGCTTGCTACTGGTGAAATTGACGCATCCGATGAATTCCCGCGCTTGGTTGCACTTACACCCCTAGTAGTAAGCAGGGCAATTGTTGCTGCAGTGCAGAATGCTACATCACTTTATGGGTTTCCCAGTGCAAGTAAGGGCAAAAATGAGCAGTGAAAATTTTAGAATTGGTTTCATTGGAGCAGGCAGACTGGCGCAAATTTTGGCGCCTGCTTTGCATGATAAGGGATATTTAATTACTTCAATCTCAAGTCGTTCGCATAGTTCTGCCGTTGCTCTTAGTGAAAGAATTCCTGGTTCATGTGTTAGTGAAATCAAAGATGTTGATGCTGATTTAATATTTATAACGACTTCAGATTCAGCTATCTCTGAGGTTGCATCTAACGTTTACTGGAATTCAAGGCAATATGCGGTTCATTGTAGTGGAGCTTCTTCATTAGAGAAACTGGACTACGCTAAAAGAATGGGTGCAAGCGTTGGTTCTTGGCATCCTTACCAAACGTTTAATAAATTTACTTCCCTTGAGGGTGTTACCTTTGGTATTCAGGCTGAAGTTTCTTTGACAGAAATATTGAGAGAAATGACATTGAATCTTGGCGGAATACCCATAGAGATTCCGTCTGATTTACGCCCTTTGTACCACGCTTCATCAGTTATGAGCTGCGGGTATTTAGCTACTTTAATTTATTCGGCTGCATTATTGTGGACTAGTACAGGTCTTTCTGAAGAGAAAGGATTTAATGCTATCTTAAAAATAGCAAGGTCTACTCTGGATGCTATAGAAGAACTTGGAGTGCCCAGTGCAATGACGGGTCCGATTATTAGAGGTGATAAAGGAACAGTAAATTTGCATAAGGACTTAATAGAAAGGCACTTACCTTCATTATGGCCGTTTTATGAGCAAATTAGCCTATTGTCAGTCATGATTGCACAGGAAAATGGTATTTCGGATAGTAATGTGGATTGGTCAGATATCTTCAGGATTGGGCAAGAGGAACTACAATGCGATTAAGAACAACTGCTCTAAAAGAGATGAAACTAGCAGGTAATCAGATTACGTGCATTACTGCTTATGATTACCAAATGGCCCTACTTGTAGAAGAGGCATCAATCGAAGTGATACTTGTAGGAGATAGCTTAGGCAATACTGTATTAGGTTACGACTCAACTATCCCGGTCACTCTAAACGACATGATTCACCATACTAAAGCGGTGGCAAGAGCTTCCAAGTCCTCACTAATTGTTGCGGATATGCCGTTCCTTACCTATAACGTAACTATTGAAGAGTCTTTACGAAATGCTGGGCGCTTAATACAAGAGGGGGGTGCACAGGCAGTGAAACTTGAAGGCGGGAAGCCCGTTGCAAATGTAATTCGCAAACTAACTGAACTAGGAATTCCTGTAATGGGGCACTTAGGGCTAACTCCACAGTCAGTACATCAAATGGGTGGTTATATGGTTCAAGCTCGGACTTTTGATCAGGCAAAAAATTTGATCGAAGACGCACAAATCCTCCAAGAATCTGGCGCATTTGCAGTTGTGCTTGAGGCTGTCCCGTCAGAACTTGCAAAACTAGTTACCGAAAGATTATCGATTCCAACTATCGGAATTGGTGCTGGCAATTATTGTGATGGCCAAATTCAAGTAATTAATGACATTTTAGGGTTTAGTTCACACTCTCCCAGGCATTCAAAGCAATATGCAGATATTAACGCGGTGGTTTTGAATGCCTTGAATGGCTATGCCCAGGAAGTGCGCGACGGTAAATTCCCAACCTCAAAAGAATCTTCCTATATTGATTCGCAAGTACTAAATGATTTACTTGCAGATAAAGATCTATAGCTTTGCGGGTATTCGAATCGAAAACTTGCCTAGATAAATTCTTGGAAGATTGCTCAAAACCAATTGGGTTAGTTCCAACGATGGGCGCATTACATCAAGGCCATATATCTCTAATTCAACAGGCTCGTAAAGAGTGCACTACAGTTATAGTTTCAATTTTTGTAAATCCTACTCAATTCAATAGCACAGAAGACTACGATAGTTATCCAAGAACTTTAAATGACGATTTATTTAAGTTGCGGGATGAATGTGTAGATGGTGTTTATATTCCAAGCATTTCAGCTATGTACCCGGAAGGGTTTTCTACTTCGGTAAGTGTTAATGGGCCAGCTCAAGGTTTGGAGAGCGACATGCGCCCCGGTCATTTCAACGGAGTTGTACTTGTAGTGACAAAGCTTCTGAACCAAGTATCTCCAGATCGAATCTATTTGGGTCAAAAAGATGCCCAGCAAGTTGCAGTGATAACGCAGCTCGTAAATGACTTAGATTTTTCTGTAGGTATCACCGTATGCCCAACGGTACGAGAAGAGGATGGACTTGCAATTAGCAGTAGAAATGTTCGATTGGATTTAGAACAACGGAACGCAGCAGCAATTATTTTTAAGGCACTTGCTGCAACTAGAGATCGATATCGTGCGGGCAATCATAATATGGCGGAACTGGAAAAAGGGTGTAGGAAAATTCTTGAAAGTGAGCATTTAATAAGTACCATTGAGTATATTGAAATGATAAATCCCAGTACTTTTGAAAAATGGGATGGCTTAGGTGATTGTTTGCTATTAGTATCAGTCAAGCTAGGTGACATAAGGCTGATAGACAACGTCCTGATGGACTGATCCCTTTGTTTGGGTCTACACTTGAAGCATGGATTTTCTTAAACAAAATAGTCCCCCTTCAGATTTAAATTCTCCTATAGTGCTTTACGCGTTTCGTGGATGGGCTGATGCTTCTGAATCAGCTACACATGCGCTAAGGCATTTAGTTCGCCAACTAGGGGCAGAACAGTTTGCAGAAATTGACCCCGAAGAGTTTTACAATTTCACACGTAATCGTCCTCAAGTCAGGCAAAATTCTGATGGAGAGCGCTATATCCAATGGCCTCGCAATCGATTTTTTTATGCAAAAAATGACAATGGGAAATCCGATTTGATTATATTTTTAGGAACGGAGCCTAATTTCAGATGGAGGACATTCACCCAAGGGATGGTAGATTACTTCAAAGAATTGCATGTATCTCAGGTAGTGCATGTAGGTGCTTTGCTGGATGCTGTGCCCCACACAAGAAAAGTTAAAGTAACAGGTAGATCGTCCAGCCCGGAAATAGCAGCGAAAGTCCCAGGGATGCAGCTAAGGCGTTCCAAATACACTGGCCCCACAGGTATAACTAGCGTGCTAATGGAAGAGGTTCGGGTAGCGGATATTCCAAGCATGAGTTTATGGGGACACTCACCTCACTATTTGCAGGTTTCTCCCAACCCTAAGGTAAGCATTGAGCTTCTAAAAAAAATTGAACAATTGGTTGGAATTAATTTAGATTATGCGCATTTGCAGTCCCAATCTCAGAATTTTGATAAACGCGTTAAACTCGCTCTCCAGGATGAACCTGAATTGTTAGAGTATGTTCACCGTTTAGAAGGGCAGTGGGATATTGCCAACTTGGACGATATAAGCACAGAAAATGTACAGGTTAATGACTCTATAGATATGCCTGAACCGGAGCAGGCAGTTAAAGGGATAGAGGAATTTTTGCGCCAGCAATTAAATTCTGGACCAGAATTACAAAACGATTGAAACTGTATATAAATTACCTGATCCATACTTGACATATGGCAAGCCTCGTTCCTAGAATCTATGTGTGCAGGGGAACGTGCTACGATCAAGTCTGTTATTTAAAGTATCGTGGCTCAGTGTCCCCTTTTTTTTGCGTAAAATTTATTTAACTCCATGTGAGGTCACAATTTGAGCACGAAATATATTTTTGTGACCGGCGGGGTTGCAAGTTCTGTGGGGAAGGGTATAAGCGCGGCATCTATCGGACGAATTTTAAAAAGCCGTGGTATATCTGTAGCAATTCAAAAATTAGATCCATATTTAAATGTAGACCCTGGCACAATGTCTCCTTATCAGCATGGTGAAGTCTTTGTCACAAAAGATGGGTGTGAAACTGATTTAGATCTCGGTCACTATGAAAGATTTATTGATATTGAGCTTACTGAAACTGCCAATATTACTGCTGGACAAATTTATACACAGGTCATAGCAAAAGAGCGCCGTGGAGATTATTTAGGCGGCACTATTCAAACAGTTCCACATGTTACCAATGAGATAAAAGACTTTATGCATCGGATTTCAAGCGATCATGCTCCTGATGTAGTAGTAGTAGAGGTTGGAGGGACGGTTGGGGACATTGAAGGGCAGCCATTTTTAGAAGCGATCAGGCAGATGCGCTCAGAGATTGGCAGAGAGAACACGTTCTACATTCACGTAACCTTGTTGCCATTTATAGGTGCTACTGGGGAACTTAAGACTAAGCCTACTCAGCATTCGGTCAAAGAGCTCAGGTCAATCGGGATTCAACCCGATGCAATTGTATGCCGTGCTGATTTAGAGATATCCGATGAGATAAAAGAAAAGATATCGCTTTTTTGTGACGTCCGCAAAGAAGCCGTAATCCCTCTAATGACTGTAGAAAATATTTATCAGGTGCCTCTTATACTGGAAGAAGCAGGATTGGGAGATATTCTCATCCGTTCCTTAAGTTTGAGCTCTGGTAAAGCTGACCTTAAAGATTGGCAGGGAATGGTAGATCGGATACTGCAGCCTCAACCAGAAGTATTGATTGGTGTAGTAGGTAAGTACGCCGATCTCCATGATGCCTATCTATCTGTAAGAGAGGCCTTGAGGCATGCTGGGTTTTCCCAGAATCGTAGCGTCACGATTGATTGGATTCAATCTGAAGACCTGGAAAACAATAATGCTGAATCCTTACTGCGACATGTCTCTGGGATTGTAGTTCCGGGAGGATTTGGGCCACGTGGGACTGAGGGTATGATTAATGCTGTCACCTACGCTAGGAAAAATGGGATTCCTTATCTGGGTTTATGCCTTGGTATGCAAGTTATGGTTATTGAGCATGCAAGGGAAGTTGCGGCTTTGAATGACGCCAATTCATCTGAATTTGACACTCAATCGAATAACCAAGTTATACATTTAATGGATGACCAGAAGGACGTAGATTCGATGGGTGGAACAATGAGGCTTGGCAATTATCCCTGTACGATAGTTCCAAACTCTAAAGCATCTGCGATTTATGGGGTTGAGCAGATTTTGGAACGGCATAGGCATCGCTTTGAATTTAACAATTCATATCGTGAGGTACTTCAAGAAACTGGCCTTTTTGCCAGCGGCCTATCACCAGACGGAAAGCTCGTAGAAATTGTCGAGCATACGGACCATCCATTTATGGTAGGAGTACAATTTCACCCTGAATTTCGGTCAAGGCCTTTAAACCCTCACCCTCTATTTGATGAGTTTATATCGGTAGCTTCGAAAACTATTAGAGAAGGCGATCAGCATCAGTTTGCCATAGGTAGGTGAAATTACTTGAAATATTTTGACGGATGTTAGACAATGAACAGGCACAAGATGTGCTCTGTTATTCGAAATTTCAAGTTCTAGGTATATACAGTAAGGTAAACTAGCCCGCTTGTCGGCGCTTCATCGTAAATTTATTCCACACGTAAACGTAATATTAAGTATTAAATGAGAAATATGAGTTGTCCATCCGTTAATTATCCGAGGCCAGAGGCTCTATGAATATTGCTGAGCTGCAACAAAAAACCACTGAAGAATTGATTGCCATTTGTGGCGACATGGGACTAGGCAATGACAAGCCATTGCCAAAAACTCATGACGCTCTCATGTACGAAGTTCTTCAGGGATATGTAGAAAAATTTGGACCAGGCTTATTAGAAGACGGGCTAAGCCTTGCAAGTGGAGTTCTTGAGATTCTCCCTGATGGATATGGATTTTTAAGGCATAACGGTCGTAGACCTGATCAGAATGACGCATACGTTTCGCAGTCACAAATTCGCCGGTTCAATTTG